>JALEGO010000270.1 GCA_022763165.1 Flavobacteriales bacterium | reverse complement strand
GTTGTTAAATAGATATTATGAAAATTCTAACCTTAATCTTGACCTGTGTAATTAGCTTTCAAGCTTTTACTCAGGTCAACCTCACCCAAGTTGGGAAACTACCATATAACGATGAACTTAATGACATATGGGGTACTGTAGTAAACGGAACGGAATATGCGCTTGTAGGTGTTAGGACAGGCTTTTCTGTGGTGGATTTATCAAATCCATCAAATCCTACTGAAGTCTTTTCCGAAGCTGGGGCAACATCCACTTGGAGAGATATCAAAACTTGGAATAATCATGCTTATGTAACTAATGAATCTGCGGGGGGATTGCTTATCGTTGATTTGAGCACACTTCCTGGAAACGCCAACTTGTTTACGAAAACATACACAGGCTCTTCTTACCCTTGGACAACTGCTCATAATCTATATATCGATGAAAATGGCATTTGTTACATATTTGGGGCAAACTATAATCAAGGTGGTGTGATTATTCTTGATTTGACTCAAGACCCAAAAAATCCAGTTGAGTTAGGGACATGGAATCAGCATTATCTTCATGATGGAGTCGCTAGAGGAGATACTCTTTGGGGCTCTGCAGTTTTATCCGGAATCCAACTAGCAATTGATGTGACCAACAAATCAAATCCAACGACAATGGTGAATTGGGCCACTCCTCACAATTTCACCCATAACTGTTGGTTTTCTGATGATGGAAGTCATCTTTTCACAACGGATGAGGTTAGTGATGCGTATGTCGCAGCTTATGATGTAAGTGACTTCAACAATGTGACTGAAACGGATAAAATTCAGTCCAGCCCTGGACAAAATGTGATCCCCCATAACACTCATGTCCTCAATGACTTTCTGGTAACCTCTTATTACACGGATGGTGTTCAAATTGTTGATGCTGCGCGCCCTCACAATATAATTGAAGTTGGAAATTTTGACACTTCTCCCAGTTATTCAGGAAATGGATTCAATGGTTGCTGGGGGGCTTATCCTTGGTTGCCCTCAGGACTTGTATTAGCAACTGATATTGAGGAAGGTCTGTATGTTCTTAATCCAACATACCAAAGAGCATGTTATGTAGAAGGAACAGTTTCAGATAGCTTGTGTGGTGGAAACATCATCAATGCACAGATAGATATTGTCGGTACCGGCATCACAACAACTACCAACTTGCTTGGTGAGTTTGCTTTTGGTACGGTACAAAGTGGGACTTATTCTATACAAATTTCGAAGACCGGATATACGACTAAGACGATTAACAATGTGAACCTTGCCAACGGACAACTTACAAATTTGAATGTTCTTTTAAACTCGAATGGTACTGGCATCCAATATTCAGGAACTATTTCCAGTGGAGGAAGCCCTTTGGCGAATGCCAAGGTGCACATCCAAAACAGTTCATATAGTTCCACAAGCGAAACTGATCCTCAAGGACAGTTTGCTGACTGTAATATTGCCGCAGGCACATATGATATATCAATCAGCAAGTGGGGATATCAGACTGTATGCTTAACCAACCAAACTATCAATGCATCAAATAACACTTTGACACAGTCTTTGAGTTTCGGCTATGAAGATGACTTCTCAAATGATCTAGGGTGGACTGTGAGTAGCACTGCTTCTACGGGCATTTGGACCAGAGGTGAACCTGATGGTACATTTGACAATAACACTCCAATAAATCCAGACAATGATGCCAGTGGAGACTGTTTAGATAAGGCTTTCATGACTGGCAATGGTGGCGGAGGCATTGGTAATGATGACATCGATGGCGGTACAACTACGGCTACCTCTCCTGCAATGGATTTGTCGAATTACACAGATCCGTATATTGACTACGCCTCTTGGTTCTATGCTTCTGATCAAAGCGGTGAAGGAACGGATTATTACAAAGTTGAGATTAGCAATGGCACTACAACAGCCACTATTGAGAACTTAGGAACTACAGCAAATAACATGTCACAATGGAACAATAAATCATTCAGGATATTAGATTTTATAAGCCTGTCCTCCAACATGCAAATTATCGTTGAAGCGGGGGATGTAGGTCAAGGTGACATTGTTGAAGCTGCAATAGACAATATTATTGTTTTTGATTCAGCAGGAAACAATCCTGGTTTACCGCCTGTGGCAGCAATGACCAGCTCAGTAAATGATCTTTGTATCGGTGGCCAAGCCAATTTCACGGATAACTCCAGCAATAATCCCACATCTTGGGCCTGGACATTCCAAGGAGGAACCCCTTCTACGTCAAGCGTTCAAAATCCAACGATTTCGTATGCGAATCCTGGAACATATGATGTTACATTAGTTGTTTCAAACGCAAATGGCTCTGACACCATAACAAGCCAAGCATTGATCAATGTTTTTGCCGCACCTAGTGCGAATTTCACAACCAGTGCCAATCAGTTAACCATCAGTTTTACAGACATTTCTTCAAATGCTCAATCATGGGTTTGGGATTTTGGTGATGGTAACTCATCTTCTTCTCAAAACCCTAGCCACACTTATGCTTCCGCTGGGAATTATACAGTCTGTTTGACCGCTGACAATCCAGGTTGCGCTAGTGACTCGAGTTGCTCCAGCATCAATGTTAGTGCAGCAGGAGCAGCGCCTCAGGCGAATTTTGGAACGACAAACGCCACAAGTATTTGTGAAGGTCAATCGATTACATTTATTGATCAATCATTAAATACTCCATCTTCTTGGGAATGGACTTTTCAAGGGGGCTCACCTGCAACCTCTAATCAGCAAAATCCGACCATCACATACGCAAATCCAGGTACATATTTTGTGAAACTCAAAGCCGTTAATGGGGTTGGCTCAGACTCCATCACACAACAGGGCTTTGTAACAGTTGATGCAAAACCAGTCGGAAACTTCTCATATACCATTAATGGTCAAACGGTTTCCTTTACAGACAACTCAAGCAATGCCACTTCATGGCTATGGGGGTTTGGGAATGGTATTTTCAATACGAGCCAATCCCCAACACATGCTTATAACAGTAATGGAACTTACACTGTTTGTTTGACAGTGGAAGGAAGCAATCCAAATTGTCCAGATGATGTGTATTGCCAAAATGTGACCATTGGTCCTAGTAGCATAGAAGAACTGCATCAAGAGAATTTGCAACTATACCCCAATCCCGTTGCACATGATTTGATCGTTTCTGGGTTCGTAAACAATTCAACAAGGGCGTTCACCATCTATGACATGTACGGAAAGGCAGTCTTCAATAAAATGATGAACCCGCAGAATGGACAAATCCTAGTGAATATTACAAACTTATCAGCTGGGTCTTATGTTATTCAAGTTGACGCTTTTCACAGCAAAATCGTGAAGTTAGAGTGATGTAAATATTTCTTGGGTGAGTACCGGATTTCGGTCTGGGAAGTTCTATTTTCTAGTCCGACCAAAAGTTCTCGCCAAAGGGAATCTCGATACCATCCTCACCCATGTATTTCCCAAAATCGATTTCGGGCAACTTTTCTATATCATTTTGGGTAATAACTGGGTATTTGTGTCCTGCATACTTAGAGAATAGTGAAGGCCTAGCGTTTATTGCCCCCCTTGTTTTGAGGAGAAACTCCAAGTAGACAGAAACAGTGATTCTTCTTGAATCAGTATAACAAGCCATATGATCATCACCCATGATCAAGCAAGGATTAGAGTTCTTATCCAAGAAAAAAGTAACATCATAGTAATTCGAAAACCAATCAAAAGGTTTGAGTTGTTTTGAGAAATCTGGTTCCTGATAGGTTTTCCCCGCAAATTCCACTTCTCCCTCAGTATCATCCCAATAAATCATCTTTTTCCAATCCGTAAGGAACACTTCTTTTATGGAAGGTATCATAATGACACCGTCATAATTGTAGTAATCCAAAAACGCCCAATTTGACTTAAGCGCTTTGTTACTATTTAAAACCTGCGCTAAGTCCTCAAATTCAAGGTTTTCCTTATGAGTCCAAATGAGTTGAACACCACCACATTCAGAATAAAATGACGTGATGGATTCATCAAGACGATAACCCAGAGCATCTTCCACTTTCTTGATCGCTTCAAGATCCGCTGGCAGGATATGAAAATGATTAATAAACATACCATCATTCTTAAGTTTCTGAACCATTTCTTTTAGCTGCGATACCATAATTACAGATTTTTGATTTAGGCTATTGCAAAGTTAGCTGAAAAACCAATAATCTTGGATCGGCTCTTTAGACCACGTTTGAAGTATTTTCTGAATCTCGGACTGCCCATCAGGAGCAGCAACAACAATCATAATTTGAGGGTTCTTCAATGATAGTATATAGTCAAAATGCTGCATTGTTATTCCATAAACATCCTTCCCTATTTTGTTGTGATTATCACAAACCCAATGGAGATCGTTTTCTTTAGTCAAAAGCAATTTCGCCATATCCTTTCCATTTCTACCTGCACCCCACAAAACAAGGGGTCTTGAAAAATCTCTGTCAATTTGGTAAAAATAACGAAGCTTCAACTCATAGTATCTATTGTCTTTGTAAGAATCCCAAGTTCTAGAGATACGAACTTGGTGATCTCTCCAATAGTGCAAAATCTTGTCTATACCGTGTATTTTCAAGCCATGCTTATAATATCGAAAACATAAATCATAATCCTCTGGATAATCTTCAGGTTGAAATCCACCAACTGCATCAAAATCTTCTTTATGAATGATCCAACAATGTGAAGGAATTACGCATTCTTTATAAATCTGTTCGAGATATAAGTCGTTTTTAGCCACGTTATTCAGCCATTTTTCATAACGCAAAAACCCACCTCCTACTTGACCTTCATTCACAAAATGCTCAGTACCTCCTGCGATGATATGTCCTTTCCCATATTTTAGCCATTCATTGACAAGAGTTTCGATTTTGTCCAAAGGCATATAATCATCGGCATCCATTCTATTGATCAAGTCTCCTTGAACAAATTGGTATCCATGCTTTAAAGTAGGTATGAGTTGACGCCTTTCACTATGAAACACTTTAATTCTTTTATCCTTTTGGGCATATGATTCGAGAATTTCAGGTGTTGCATCGGATGAATGATCGTCTATCGCAATAAGTTCCCAATTTTGATATGTCTGATTTACAATGGAATCAAGACACTGCTCAATATAGAGAGCCTCATCTTTCGCGGCCATAATAATCGACACTAAGGGGTTACTCGAGGTCATCTAAACTAGTGATAGGTATAATTCCATTCTTCACTAGAATCCAAATTGGTCGCTTTGACTGGACGGAGCGCAGCATCAACATTTACTTGAAAGACTTCGTTCACGAATTTCCCAATAGACGTATTCAGGTTAAGATTTACGATTCTACCTAAATATTTCTCATTGAAATCATAGTAAGTTGTGGCATCAGTCTCTCCGGCAGAACTATCACTGGTAAATGTTTTAGAAATCTTTCCATTTTCATCATAGTAATACAATGTCTCCATCGCATCGATACCATAGGAACGCAATTTCAAGCCTCTATCAAAACTACAAGACCAATTGTCCATTGATACATAAATTCCATATTCACTGGAATCAATTAAAATGTTTTCCCGCGTAATGGTTTGGCGGTAAGGGTTTTGCCCACTACCCTGAGCCACATTTACAGAATCCAAAACCCCACTAGTGTAAGAGAACTTGACTTCTTCACGATACACGTTCTCACCAATATTCCATGAGATATTCATCTTTAATATGTTGCCTGTATCATCAAAAAACACAGACCCACTGTCCACAATATTGTTCTTAACCTTATGTTCAAACTTGACTCTTTTAACATCAGTCAAATCGCATTGAAGTAGATGTTGAATTGAAATCACACCACAATGAACTCTCATGTAAGCCGTTTCTTTCTTAATTCGTTCAAAATCTTGAGCACTAGCCAAGTTATACAGAAAGAACATTAAAACAATTGCAACATTGGATTTCATAATAGAACAGATTAAATCTAGCTTAGTTTAATACAGACATTTTTTGGTTCAGTAAAAAAGTGCAGTGCTTCAAACCCACCTTCTCGGCCCACACCAGAGCCTTTGACACCTCCGAAAGGTGTTCTCAAATCCCTGAGAAGCCATGTATTCACCCAAACAATACCAGCGTGTAAGGCTTTTGAAATATTGTGAGCTCTTTTAAGGTTTTCCGTCCATACTGTGGCTGATAAACCATATTTAGTACTATTGGCCATCATTAATACATCTTCTTCCGTTTTAAAAGGTGTAATGGTCACTACTGGCCCAAAAATTTCTTCTTGGTTTATTTTACAATCATATGCTAAACCTTCAATGATTGTAGGTTGTAAATAATATCCTCCTGCCAATTCTCCTTCAAGTTTTACTTGCTTCCCACCGGCAAGAATTGTCCCTCCATCTTTTTCTGCCAGAAACATGTAAGATAGAATTTTGCGCATGTGACTTTCTGAAACTACAGCACCCAAATTGGTTTTGGAATCTTGAGGGTCACCTACAATGAGCTCCTTTGTCTTTCGCACAAAAGCCTCCTTGAATTTCTCATAAATCTTTTCTTGGATAAAGACTCGAGAACCGCAGAGGCAGATTTGACCTTGATTTGCAAATGATGATTTAACTGTAGTATTTACTGCTTTTTCAAAATCGCAATCATCAAAAATGATATTCGGGTTTTTACCACCTAGTTCTAGAGAGAGTTTTTTGAACATCGGTGCCGCTATTTTACTGATAGCTGCTCCAGTCGCTGTTCCTCCGGTAAACGAGATGATTGGAATGTCTGGATGTTCAACGATCGCTTGCCCTACTTTTGGTCCAGTCCCATGTATGATATTCAATACGCCATCAGGAAACCCGGCTTCTTTAACCAATTTTGACATAAGATAGGCGGTCATTGGAGTTACTTCAGATGGTTTTGCAATCACACAATTTCCAGCTGCAAGTGCGGGAGCAATTTTCCATGAAAAAAGATATAGAGGAAGGTTCCAAGGCGATATGCATCCAGCTATACCTATAGGCTCCCTCAAGGTATAGTTGAGTGCAAGATTCCCCATGGAATGTGACTCGCTTGCAAAATGTTTTATGGCTGTTCCATAAAAGTGAAAATTTGATACAGCTCTTGGAATGTCTACTTTGCTGGCTAGAGATACAGGCTTACCATTATCCTTAGATTCAGCTAAAGCCAAGGCTTCAAGATTGTCTTCAATAAGCTGAGATAATCTCGTCAAGATTTCGGATCGCTTATCAATTGAATAGTTTGACCAAATAGGAAAAGCTTCTTTAGCAGCAGAAACCGCCAATGCCACATCTTCTTCATCCGAATCAGGTATTTTACTGTAGACTTCTCCTGTTCGCGGAGTCCTGTTATCTAAAAACTTTCTTTTGATAGGGTCAATTAAATTCCCATTGATGAGGTTTTGAATTTTTTCCAATTGAATTCACTTATTTTTGCAAAGGTATAAACAAAAGTGATGGTAACCTGATTTGTTGCGGTTGCTTGCGTGAGGGATGGTAGCGACATCCTTTTGCCATAGTCCTGAGCTTGTTTCAGGATCTCAAATGACTGACCATAGATTCTGAAACAAGTTCAGAATGACTGAGGGAGGCAAAAGATATAGCGGACAGCCCGACCCTGAAAGGGGCACGCACAAAACATAAAAAATGAATAGGATTACAATTTATTTGGCATTTCTCCTCATTTTCTCTTGTACAGAGAGAACGGAAAAAATAGTGAGCACCTTTGATGATGGCAGCAAGCGAAAAGTGGAGGTTTATGAGGACGAGATAAAGATTGAGGAAGTCGTCTTTTACAAAAACGGGCAAGAACAAATGGCTGGCCCAGTTAATAAAGAAGGACAAAGAGACGGTGCCTGGAAATCATGGTACGAGGATGGCAAGATATGGACAGAGGGTCAATTCATTAATGGAAAGCGCTCAGGTGTCGGAATCATTTATTATACCAATGGACAGAAAAGGTGTGAGGGTGATTATACTGAAGATAAACCCAGTGGAAAATGGGTTTTTTGGGATGATCAAGGAAAAGTTCAAAAAGAAATTGACTATTAGTTTCATCACTTCAGATAGGCAAAATCAACGTGATAATGGTCGTCATGAACATTGTCTACCATTTTCGGAAGTTTCCTAGCAAAATAGATTTTTCTGCGCTTGACTTTTCTCCCATTTGTTGTAGCGAAAAACTCTTCTTTAAGGTTTATTTTTAATATTACTTTTTTGACATACATTCCTTTCTTTCGGGCATACTTATCCAAAAGGAGTATATGTTGAGCCATTAAATCAAAATCAATACTTGTATTTCGATGCCATTTGCGGTTTCCACTCTCATCAAACTGCATCAAGTAGTGCCATATCCCAAGATTATGGTGTGCATGTTTAGGTTTGTTTTTTCTGATCAAAGGAGTGGCAAAATCAATTGAAAGTCCCTCTCGGTGTGTTCTATGCGGCCTAATTCTCCCGCCTTTTTTCTTAGAACAATCCATAATAAGAAATTTTCTTTTTGGATGTGTCTTATGAAGGTCTTTGTAGGCTAGGATCGTTATCTCTTTCACATTTTCGTCCACCCAAGCTCTATTCAGAAAGTAATATGCCAAGGGTGAATAAAACCTGTAGTTTTTTTCTTTAAATCTAAATTTCTGGCCGTTTGTTGGGAATTTATTTTGAGCGCTTAGATTAGAAAAAATAAGTAGAACTAACAGACAAGGATAGGTAAAATATTGGGGCTTCATTTAAACATAACGTGGAGTCAAGCTGGAACGTATAAAATATAAAGCGGCATAAAGCCGCTTCTTTTAATTTCCACCAATGGGCATCAATGGATGCACTTCTATTTGCGTATTGATATCGTTAAATATTGGATTTTCCTTCGCAATTTGCACGGCAGAGGTTGTGTCCTCTGCAGATATCACAAAGTAGCCTGCGACCACCTCTTTAGTTTCATTGAAAGGTCCATCTTTTAAGCTTTCTCCAGAACCAGATATGATTCTGCTCCCTGTTTTTTCAATTGGGTTTGCTCCTTTTAGAACCCCTTCTTTAACCAAGTTACCGATATAAGCACTACCATTTTCCATATGCTTTTGGAGCTGCTCAGGTGAAAGGTCTGTCCAGACACTCCCCTCGGTTTTAATAATCAATAAATAATCTTTCATCTTTTATAATTTATTTATGCTTAGACAATCGAGATCAGCATTTAGGGACATGATCAGCATTTTTTTTGAAAGCAAGTTTCAAATCTACTTTTAAGCATCTGTTTTTCCGCATCTAAGGGAGCCAATTCAATTGCATTTTTTAATGCTTCTGCAGCACTATCAAAATCTTCAAGGGCAAATTGGATTTCAAACTTAGTAGAATAAAACAAGTAATTATCACGCATGATATTCTCGTTCTGAATACTGTTCAACTCTTGGAGTGCTTCCCCCGCTCCCCGAGCCTTTAACACTGCTACTGTCCTATTAAGGATAACTACAGGGTCAAAACCAAAATCAAGCAACTTGTCATACAGTTTTATGATCTCTTCCCAATTCGTTGAATCAAAGTTTTTTGCGGAACAGTGATAAGCAGAAATGGTTGCCAGAATATGATATTTTGAGATGAAATTGCCTTCAGAAGCCGTCCGCAAATTTTTAAACCCTTTTTCCATAATCGTAAAATCCCACAGGCCGCGATTTTGGTTTTGCAGTGTAATAATGCTCCCTTGAGCTATTCGTGCTTTGAATCGACTTGAGTTTAATTGCATCAGAGCCGTAAGAGCCAAAATATTTGCATGTTGGGGGGCTTTGAATTCATGTAGCATTTCCGCAAGCCGAATCGCTTCTGAACACAACTCTTCCCGAATAATAAGGATTCCTGTTGAAGCACTGTAGCCCTCATTAAAAATGAGGTATATGGACTCCAGAATTACATCAATACGTTGTTCCAGTTCAGCTTTATGAGGAACTTCAAATGGGACTTGACTTTTTCTAATCGTGGCTCTAGCTCTGACTAAACGTTTGTTGATGTTTTCGTTATTTGTTAAGAAAGCTTTTGCAATTTCCCCAATACTAAATCCACAAAGTGTTTTAAGAATTAAAGCTATTTGTGAGTCCTTCGAAATTGATGGATGACAGCAGGTGAACATCATACGAAGCTGATCATCTTGGATATTTTGCTCAGAAAAGGCATCTTCAATTGTATAGAATCGTTCAATATTTGCGCCAATTTCAGAGAACACTTGACGACTTGTTTCTCTTCTTTTGATGGCATTTAAAGCTTTATTTTTGGCAACTTTGTAGAGCCATGCCGATGGATTGTCAGGAATCTCATTGTAAGTCCAGTTATTTATAGCCTCAACTATGGAGTCTTGGACGATATCTTCCACCATTTCTAAATATGAAGGCCCAAAATATTTCGTTAACACCGAAATCATTTTTCCAGATTCATGTCTGAAAAAATGTTCTACAAGTACATTTATTTTTGAGACTTCACTCAAATGCTAAAAAAGGAGTTATACTATTTATTATCGCAATATACTTCTCTGAGTTCCTTGGCTACAGGCTTACTAATCTTGAAAGAGTTTTTCCAAGTACTGCAAGCATCTTCGAATCTTTTATCGAGATACAATTCAATTCCCTTTAGAATATTAGGATCATTATAGTCTGGGTCAAAGCGAACGGCCTGTTTATAATCTTGACTGGCTCCTGGAAGATCCCGCTTTTTGATTTTCGCAATTGTCCTGAAAAAATAGGATTCAGCATCTTTTGGATTCAGCTCAAGAGCTCGGTTTAGTTGATGAAGGGCAGATTCCTCATTTTTTGCAATGAGGTATATCATTCCCTTCTGTTTATATGGAACAAAAGACCGTGGCTGTATTTTGATTACTTTATCACAATCCTCTACGGCAGATTTGTAGTCACCTTCATTCATTTTGGCTTCAGACCTTAACAACAAATACTTGACAGAGTCTCCCCCATACCTCATGACGGTGGTGTAGTCTCTAATTGCCCCAATGAAATCTCCAACGTAGCTGTATGCATAGGCCCTCAAGTCAAAGTAACTCAAACTGTCTGGGTGATATTTTATAGCCTTATCTAAGTCTTGTATGGCCTCAGCATTGCGCCCTGTTTTGCTATATGCTTTTGCTCTCAAAAAAAGACAATTCTTATAATCGTACTCACTACTGGAATTTAATATGCTCGAAAAAGACTGCACTGCAAGAGCATATTTTCCCATAGCATAGTAGCCAATACCTTCTTGATAAAGTTCCTCTAATCTGTCTTGGCCATTAGCCAAAATGTGAAGACACATGAGTGTCCCAAGCACAAGGTTTTTTAACATGTAAAATCTTTAAGTCCCTAACGATCAACTAAGTTAAAGATACAAATTGCTTCAAGAATCGCAAGTCATTCTCAAAAAAGAGGCGGATATCATCGATTTGATACTTTAACATCGCTTGTCTTTCAATTCCCATACCAAATGCAAAACCTGAATATACAGAACTGTCTATTCCACAATTCTCCAATACATTTGGATCGACCATACCACATCCAAGGATTTCTAGCCATCCAGTGCCCTTTGTGATTCTGTAATCAGTTTCCGTTTTGAGTCCCCAATAAACATCTACCTCAGCACTTGGTTCAGTAAAAGGAAAGTAAGATGGTCTTAAACGAATCTTTGTTTTCGCTCCATACATTTCCCTAGCGAAATACAATAATGTTTGCTTAAGATCGGCAAATGAGACCCCTTTATCAATATAAAGGCCTTCTACCTGATGAAAGATGCAGTGAGACCTTGCGGAAATTGCTTCATTTCTAAAAACTCTTCCAGGAGAGATAGTTCTTATAGGAGGTTTCTGGTTCTCCATTACCCTGACCTGAACAGACGAAGTGTGTGTTCTTAAAGCTATATCCGGATCTTTATCAATGAAGAAAGTATCTTGCATGTCCCTTGCAGGATGTTCTTCAGGGAAATTTAGAGCGGTAAAATTATGCCAATCGTCTTCTACCTCGGGACCCTCGGAAACCGAGTATCCTATTTTTTTGAAAATTTGAATAATATCGTTTTTAACAATATTGATGGGGTGTTTTGCTCCTAGCGGATGAGGGATTCCTGGTAGACTCGTATCAATTTCAGAAATGGTAGATTGCGTTTGTCTTTTACCTGAACGCTGCAGTTCATCGAATTTTTCTTGAGCCTTTTCTTTAAGTTCATTTAACCTTTGTCCGAATGCCTTCTTCTGTTCGTTGGGAACGTTCTTAAACTCGCCAAAAAGACTCTTGATTTTTCCTTTTTGACTCAAAAACTCCAGACGGAATTCTTCTGCATTTTCCTTGGCGAATGCTTCGACTTGAAGCTTAATTTTATCAATTTCTTCTAGTAAGCTCACTTAGCAATTTATTTCTTAATGATCTTAATTTTCATATCAACATCCTCCAAAGGTCTATCACCTGGTCTTTTTGTTTCGACTGCTGCAATCTTGTCTATTACTTCCAGCCCTTCAACAATTTCTCCAAACACTGTGTAGCCGCCATCGAGATGAGGCGTTCCTCCTAATGTGGAATATGCTTGAATTTGTTCTTCAGAGTATTTAAAGGGCGTTGTATTTGCCATTTGTGCATCGATGAGTGGTTGAATTTCTGAAAACAATGTTCTTATGCCTTCTCGATCACTGCCTTTCTGTAAATCCTGGAGCCTCTTTTTGTAAGCCTCATTCTGCGGATCATTGAAGAATTGTCTTGTCAGCTCTTGTCGAAGAGAGGCATTTCTACGATCTTCAAAACTTTGTAAGTCACTTTCTTGGTAAACTTTGCCTTGAACAATATAAAATTGACTACCTGAGCTATTTTTTTGGGGATTTACATTGTCACCCAGTCTCGCAGCGGCCAAAGCACCTTTTTTATGTATAAACTGATCGGAAATTTCAGCTGGTAGCGTGTAACCAGGACCTCCATTACCCAAGTTAGCATCTGGTCCAGCATTTTTTGAAGCAGGATCTCCCCCTTGAACCATAAATTCTTTAATTATACGATGAAACAAAGTTCCATCATACAAAACCTCATTCACCAATTTGATGAACTTTTCTTTGTGTTTGGGGGTTTCGTTATAAAGTTTAGCCTTCATATCTCCAAACTGAGTGGTAATAAGAACGTATGTTTCTTCTTGGGCATTTACCAAAAGTCCTAAAATTGCGAAGCTTAGTACTAATGTAATTTTTCTCATCTTCGATTTAATTTTTAAATTTGTTATGCTCACAAACGGCAATATTTGTGCCGCTGTGCTAAATTATGAAATATTTAACTCGCTAAGAGAGTTATATATTAATAAGATTTAGATTAAAATTTTAGGAAATGACAGAAACTGGCAAAACGTATAAAAGATTAATAAATAATCTTCTGATATTAGGAAGTTTAGGGGTTTTGCTAGTAGCTTCTTGTGCACGCCCTGATCCTCCCAGAGCTGTAGTAATTGTTACGAATGAAGATGGGAAAACCCTATCAGGCGCAATTGTAAAATTGGATTGCACACCTGGTCAACAGGCTCCCAATCAGTTCAAGTGTCGTGAGGAAGTTGATTTTGGGAGTGAAACTGATGCATCTGGTAGAGTTGAGTTTCTTTTAAAACTTCCAGCAGTTCTTAGAGCTCAAGTGGCTTGGGCCGGAAAAAACGACACCGGTGCCTATGTTTTGCTTGAAGGTGATGGTTTTATCGAATTCAAAGAAGACGAAGTTACCGAAGAAACAATTATCGTTTATCCATAATTTCATGTTCAAGTGACAAAATCTAAAGTCATGTAATTTTTCCGCAATTTTCTCTATTTATAGCAATCAAGTATTGCTCAACTATTCTTAAAATTTATTAATTCTTTCAGGTTTCATGTGAAACTTGAATACAATATTCATCATACTATTATGAATGAATCGAGAAAATATTGCAGATCATTACATGCTCAAATTAGCTTAGGAACTACTTCCGATGACAGATTCATGCCGGATGGTTATGTTGGGGCATTTTCAGACTTAGACTTGGTGCTAACGGAAAAACTGGATGGGCAGAACAATTGTTTCAACAAATACGGAGTATTTGCACGATCCCATACGAGTACAAGTCAGCATCCTTGGGATAAGCCCATGCGAGAGCGTTGGGAATTGATCAAAAATGACTTAAATGATTTGGAAATCTTTGGTGAGAATATGTATGGAATTCACTCCATTGAGTACACAAAACTTGAATCCTACTATTATGTATTTGCAGTTCGAGAGCATGACACCTGGCTGAGTTGGGAAGAGGTTCAGTTTTATGCAAATTTGCTGGATTTTCCTGTAGTTCCTGAAATTGAAATTTCAAAATCATTAAAGACTTTCATAGAGAATAGCAGGTCTGAGAACGAAGCATTAGAAAAATGGCTGGAACATAACCTTGGAATGAGTTGGTTAGCATACACTAAAACCTCTGGCAAGCTTGGTGGTCTTGAACCAAACGGAACAACAGCTACATGCGAGGGTTTCGTGATCAGAAATGCTCAATCGTTTCAAACGAACACTGGAATGCTCCCTGTTGCCAAAAATGAATTTGATAACCTATGTAAATTGGTGAGGCCATCGCATGTTCAAACCGATGTCCATTGGACCAAAACCTGGCGACCTGCTACGCTTAATGATTATAATAAGTACGGCTGGCATGCCTATCAATATTTAGATACAAAATGAAATGGCAATTTCCATATTATAACATTGGTAAGCCTGTAGAATGGGATATTCTGGAACAAAAATTCAGTTGGATTCAAGACATGCGGGATGTCCCCCAAGATCCGATTTGGCACGCTGAAGGGGATGTTCTTACGCATACAAAGATGGTTGTAGACGCACTTATTGAATTGCCCGAGTTTCAAAGTTTGGAGGAACAGGAAAAACATATTCTTTTTGCTAGTGCCCTGATGCATGACATTGAGAAAAGATCTACCACAACTACTGAGATAATCAATGGCCTCGAGCGAATCGTTTCACCGAAACATGCTAAAAAAGGTGAATTTACGGTTAGAAATGTTTTGTACAAGGATATTCCAACCCCTTTTAGGATTAGAGAACATATTTGCAAACTTGTCAGATTACATGGACTACCATTATGGGCTATCCAAAAAGAAGATCCGAAGAAGAATGTTATATCAGCAAGCCTAGCGCTTAATACGAAACTTCTGGCTATGCTAGCTAAAGCAGATGTCATGGGGCGTATCTGTCAAGACAAAGAGGATATCCTCTTGCGTATTGAACTGTTTTCCGAATTGTGCAAAGAAAATAATTGTTGGGGCCAACCATATGAATTCAGATCGAACTATGGTAGATTTTATTATTTAAACCGTAAAAATGCCGCTCCAGATTATCAGCCCTATGACGATTTGAAGTTTGATGTTGATATGATGGTTGCAATTCCAGGTTCAGGTAAAGACACCTATATCAAAAACCATCTTAAAAATACACCTATGCTGTCCCTGGATGCACTCAGAAGAGAGCTTAAAATTGATCCGACCGATAAAAAGATGAATGGCAAGGTTGTTTCCGAAATGAAAGAATTGATCAAGCAAAAGATGCGAAAAAGAGAGTCATTTGTTTTCAATGCCACCAATATTACCGGAGATATGCGTTCGAAGTGGATTTCACTTTTTGTGTCATATGGTGCAAGAGTTAGGTTAATCTATGTTGAAGTACCTTATTCACAGTTGCTAAAACAAAACAAACAAAGGGAATACGTAGTTCCAGAGAAAGTCATAAATAGACTAGTCTCTAAATTGGAAATACCTGGTTTCGATGAAGCGCATGAAATAATTTTTGAAGTTCCAGATTAACTATCTGGGAAGTTAATCCTGATCTTGCCAAATGCTATTCATATAGTCGATAATGGCCATCTTCATAAGTCGCTCCTGCTCCATTGGTTTTAATGGAGGTAGTTCTTCGTTTCTTTTGTAGTGGGGCCAACCGTCCTGATCGTAACCTTCTAAAGAATAATAACCATAAGGCTCAAGTAATGAGCAAACAGCAATGTGCATCACATTGATTTTCTCGTCTTTCTTGAGCTTTTTATATCCCAAACCAAGCTCTTGAAGGCCAATTACGAAAACAATTCCTTCAAAATTATCATAGACATCAAAATTTTCCTCAAAGTATTTTATG
>JALEGO010000269.1 GCA_022763165.1 Flavobacteriales bacterium | reverse complement strand
ATGTGACAGTAAATGTTCAAATAGTATTTGATGCTTTCATTAAGCCAGTCAATCCAATATGTGAAGATGAGCCAGCCTTCCCAATGGCAGGAGCTACCTTAGGAGGTACTTGGTCTGGTGTGGGTATCACAGATCCAGTGACAGGTACATTTGACCCCAATGTAGCAGGTCCTGGAGTACATACGATCACATATGAGAAGCTTGGTTTCTGTGGTGCTACAGCAACAACAGATATCACGGTATATGAAGTACCTACAGCGCGGTTTGTTTCTGATACCAATCAAGGTTGTGTTCCTGTGAGAATATCTTTCTCCAATCAATCATCGGGAACCTTTAACTCTTGTTTATGGGACTTTGGTGATGGGAATACCTCAACAGATTGTGATCCTAATCATGAATTTGAATCACCAGGCTTATATGATGTAAGTTTAACAGTAACCAACCAACATTGCTCAGACCAGAATACCATTGTTGATATGATTGAAGTGATGGGGTATCCAAAAGCTGATTTCAACTATACACCAGATTTCCCCTCTGTTAAAGACCCAATCATAGATTTCACAAATCTTTCCTTAGATGCAGACAGTTTTTATTGGTCTTTCGATAGTTATGGAAATTCATCCGAAGAACATCCAAGTTTTGAGTTTCCATCAGATCAAGGAAGAGATTATGAAATATGTTTAGAAGCATACAACAAAGCAGGCTGCGATGCTTCTATCTGCAAGGTGATCTTTATCAAAGGTGAGTTTTACATTTATGTTCCCAATGCATTTACACCCAACGAGGATGGCACTAATGATGGATTTAAACCTGTTATGTCTGGCGAACAACCAACAGATTATACTCTAATGATCTTCAACCGTTGGGGAGACAAGGTTTTTGAAACCACAGACAATACAGAATTCTGGGATGGCACAGTGAGTGGAGTAGCTGCTCAGCAAGACGTCTACATTTGGAAAGTAGAGTTGTTTGATACCGCCAATAACAAGTTCATCAAGCTATCGGGTCACGTGACCTTAATTCGCTAAATTATTTCCTTCAAATCTTCTAAAATCGAATTATAGATTACTTGGATACTTATTTCGAAGCCGAATGATACTTGCAGAATCGAGAACTGCAAGAATGACAATCATTACATTTTGTTTCTTCTGATGTATTTGTACTTTTTGGCTTCAATGCAAGCTTATTAGCCAAACCATTCTTTAACCAAACTGTGCCAATACCAATCAATCCAACACCCTTCAGAAAAACCTTCCTTTTCATTTCTTCAAACTTTTAATAACTAGATTGGCTGCTGTCTGACCTGAGCAAATCGCTCCTTCCATTGTAGGTACATCAATTTCGTTTCTAATCCAGTCTCCCGCTAGAAAGAAATTCTGAAAATTTGTTTGTGATTTTGGCCTAAACTTCAACGTTCCTGGGTCAGTAAGTAAATATCGCTCATGATAGGATTTGTTTCTGGTAAATTTGTCAAAAATGATACCGCATTCTCTGATATCCCTGCAACCTGGAATTTTGGCAAAATTGTCCATAACCAACTCCTTAATTTGATCATCTGATAACTCCTCAAAAGTGGATTCTTGACCCACAAATTCTAAAACAGAACCAAGGTTTTTATTCCTTTTATATTTTGAAATAATCGGTTTATGATCAATAACAGATCCCATAGGTTCCTCTAAACCATTCATGGCGGTTTTGAGCCTGGGCATTGCTTTTTTTTCAAGCCAGATTTGCCAATTCAGTGTTGCTACAGTTTGAAGATTCTCTAAATTTGAGTAGTCATCCTTGAGCTCAACATGTGATGCTATAAGCTCCTTGAAATTGTCAATTGGGATGGCTAATACAACAGCATCAAAATCTTTAATATTTTCTGCAGTTTCATCCAAAACTCCAACTTTGTCTTTCCATGGAATTGTGCCAAATGCATGTGGTGTTGGATCGGGTTGGTAAAAAGTAAGATTTTGCACTTTATCATCATTAAATGAGATCTTTTGCAATTTCCTATAAGGTTGAATTTTGCCTCCTAATCTCTCGAAATATTCCACTATGGGTTGAATGATCTTTTCTCCATAATAACCATCAATATGGTATACCAAACCATTACCTATTAGTCTAAAGGATTTCATGGCTATATAAGCGGATATCTCACTAGGCCAATTAAAAAGAGCATCTTGTGACATTCGAAATGTCCTCAACTTAATCAATTCTTCGTCAGCACCATTTTCGAGAGCCCACTTCGTAAAACATAGATCATCAAACTGTTCAATGTCATCTGACCGCATAATTGTGTGCTGATTTTTAAGAAAGAAAGAGATGTACCTTAAGTTGTTGAAAATATTGTAGCCATTTCGATACCTTAGCCTAAGGGATTTAATATCGCTAGTTTTACCAAATTGATGCACTTTTCCAGTAGATGGTTCAAAAAAATAACCTTTTCTATTTGGCTTAGATATTTTACTTAGAGAAGTGCCACTACTTCTAAGCAATTTTTTCATTTTGTAGTAGCCCTTAAAAATGGCATGGAAACCATGATTGATATCATAACCCTCATCGTTTTTCCATGAAGTAGCTCGGCCACCAATGTGATGGCCCATATTGTAAATGGTTACATCTAGTTCCGAATCTTGTTCTAGCAACTCTATTCCACTGGCCAAACCAGCAAGCCCCCCTCCAATTATGACAATTTTTTT
>JALEGO010000268.1 GCA_022763165.1 Flavobacteriales bacterium | reverse complement strand
CAAGCTACGGTCTATGCTTCTGGAGGAACACCGTCTTATTCTTATCAATGGCCGGTTTCTGCAAATAATCAGACAAGCGCTACGGCAACAGGTTTGAGCTCAGGAACGTATGTGGTTACGGTGTCAGATGCTAAAAACTGCCAACAAACTCACAATGTTGCGGTTGCAGAGCCATCAGCTTTAATACTTGCGGACACCGCTAATGATGTACTTTGCAATGGAGATAGCTCTGGTTTTGCAACAGTATTGGTCACAGGTGGAACTTCACCTTATACTTATCAATGGCCAGCAAATGCCAATAACCAAAGTACTGCTACCGCCACTGGTCTGGCTGCTGGGGCCTATGTCGTTACCGTAACTGATGATAATGGTTGTTTTCAAACTTTGAGTATTTCAATTAACGAGCCATCAGCTTTGGTCCTTTCATACAGTAGCATTGATGTGAGTTGCTCTGGAGATAGTTCTGGGAGCATCACATTGCAGGTTAATGGGGGTACACCTGCCTATTTTTATTCATGGTCACATAGTTCCACCCTAAGTTCAAATATTGCGACAGGATTGTGGGCAGGCTTATACCATATTACCGTGACCGATGATAACGGTTGCATTTTAGTTGATTCCATAACGGTAAGTGAGCCGAGTGCGATGACCTTGACAACAACAATTTCTGACGTCCTGTGTAATGGAGGTAGTAGTGGACAGGCTACTGTTAATGTGGGAGGAGGAACAAGTGGTTACAATTACCAATGGCCAGTATCAGCTGCTAATCAAACTACGGCAACTGCTACGGGCTTATCTGTAGGTGTCTATGTAGTCACTGTTACTGATGCAAATGGTTGTTTAGCCACGGACACTGCTGTAATATCAGAACCAGCAGCACTCAGCGCTACATATTCAGCAACCGATGTTTTGTGTTTCGGAGGAAATTCTGGAACAGCAACAATAGTTATTTCAGGAGGTTTTAGTCCGTATCAATATACTTGGCCAGCATCGGCAGGTAATCAGACCACACAAACCGCTTCTGGATTGACAGCGGGAACATATATGGTGTTATTTTCTGATAGTAACAACTGTGGTGACTCAATTCAAGTGGTAATCACTGAACCTACACCTTTAACACTCAATATGAGTTCTCCATCTATGGAGGGTTGCGGACTTTCAAATGGCCAAGCGCTTGGAAGCGCTTCCGGAGGTTTGGCTCCTTATAGCTATCAGTGGAATACTGGCTCAACTGACAGCTTGATCACCGGTCTACAGGGAGGTTGGTATGTTTTAACAGTTTTAGATTCAAATGGTTGTGCTCATGTTGATTCTGTGCAAGTATTGATAGATTATTCAGTTGGAGGACCAATTAGTAGTATAACTACCACTGACCCGAATTGTCATGGAATTAATGACGCAACAGCAAGTAGTGTTCCTTCTGGCGGAATTGCGCCCTATGAACATGTTTGGTCAAATGGTGATACAACGGCTAATATAGACTCATTATCTCCTGGAGTCTATTATGTGACCATTACTGATAATTATGGCTGTTATAGTTTGGATACCATTCAGATCAATGTTACACCTCCAATTAATGTTAATATTATGGGAGATGATACCATTTGCTATGGTGATAGTACGATGTTGATAGCGAGCGGATATGGAAGTAATCTTCAATTTGACTGGGGCAATGGGTCTAAAAATGATTCCATTTGGGTTAGGCCTTATCAGGATTCCATCTTTACGGTTTATGTTTTGAACGGAAATAAATGTACAGAAACAGACTCAATCAAAATCAATGTTATTGCTTTACCTGACGTTACTATTAGTGGAGAGGAAGATGTGTGTGAAGGAGAAAGTGTCTTGCTTACAGCGGTAAGTACTACAGCAGTTAACTATCACTGGAGTAATGGAGAAACTGGTCAAGATATACTTGCTTTCTGGGATGATCCCTCAAATGTCTATGATGTTACAGTCACAGACGCCCATGGCTGTATTGGAAGCGCAAGGCAGCCGTTTAAACTGAATATTTTAGATAAACCTGTGGCACAATTTGATACGCTTTCTGGTTCCGTGTTTAGTTCTCAAATCGAATTTTATGACCAAAGTTATTCAGACATCATATCTTGGAACTGGTTCTTTGGTGATGAAGACGTTTCTGCACTTCAAAACCCAGTACATGATTATGAAGTGCCAGGGGATTATGAGGTGACGTTGATTGTGCAAAACGAGAATGGTTGTTTTGATACGGCATATGGTGAAATCAAACTTTTAGAAGATATTGAGATCCCCAATGTTTTTACTCCCAATGGTGATGGATTTAACGATGTGTTTATTATTCCAACGACTGGTATGGATGAATTTCATCTTGTGATCTATAATAGATGGGGTTCTGAAATGTTTAGAACTGAAGCTACAAAAGTATCTTGGGATGGGATGACAATAGCCGGAAGACCTGCGCCAGAAGGGACTTATTTTTATGAGTTAAAAGCTAAGGGTGAAAAAGATTATTCGACTACCGGAACGCTCACATTAATAAGAAAGTAGCTTATTCGATTATTTTCTTGACTTATTTAAATCCAAGAATGCCATTTTTGCGTATGTATGGAAACAATAAGCAATGATGCGAATCTATTTAATTTTGATGATTCCTTTCCTTTTGAGTTGCAAAAAGGATAGCTCGATAAAATTTACAAATCCCCAACTTAACAATGATATGCCAGTCGAGCTAGATCCAAGCTACGAACTTAAATATATCGCTCTAGGTGATTCATATACGATAGGTCAAAGTGTGGCTACTTCAGAAAGATACCCCAATATCTTGGCGCAAAAACTCAAGGATGACAGTATTTCCCTAGATACAACGATCATTATAGCCAAAACAGGATGGCGTACAGATAATTTGCAATCAGCAATTGAGTCTATAAATCTACTTGACACTTTTGAGTTAGTGTCTTTATTAATTGGCGTCAACAATCAATACCAGGGCAAACCCATTTCACAATACGAATCTGAATTTCGTGAGCTCCTTGAAATAGCTATCAATCTTGCCGGAGGGATTGAATCCAATGTGTTCGTTTTATCAATCCCAGATTATGGATATACCCCATTTGGGGAAAATGATCAAATGGTTATCAGTGAAGAAATAGATGCCTACAACAAAATCAATGAACGTATAACAAAGGATTATGGAATTAGTTGGTTTGATATCACGCCTATTTCAAGAAATGGTCTTTCCAAACCTGAATTAGTGGCCTCTGATGGTCTTCACCCATCAGGTGAAATGTATAGCCAATGGGTCGATTTAATATACAATAATGTAAAGAGTAAGCTCGAGTAGATACTTTTTATTTTTTTTACACCACCT
>JALEGO010000267.1 GCA_022763165.1 Flavobacteriales bacterium | reverse complement strand
TTTCCTTAGAAGGAAGAAGTAAGGAAAGTTTAATTATTCTACTAAAGGCGAAAGGGTATCTCGAGCCATTTGAGATCGTCGAAATAGAACATGATAAACCTTCGTCTGAACAATTAAAATATGCTGAGAGTTTAAATATTAAAATCCCACCGAATGCCACAAAAGTAGATGTTAGTTGTTTGATAAGTCGAGTTATTGATAATGACAATAAAGAACCAAATAGAGAATTAATAGATTTCGCAGAAGAAAATGGATTGTTTTTTTCAAGATATATTGGGAAAAAGGCTCTTTACAACCTTATTTATCATAATCTTTCAGAAATTGATAAAATTGCTTTTTTTGTGTTTAGTGTATATAGATACCTATCAGGCGATAGGATGAGTAATTTACGTAAACATCCAAATAAAAATAGGTTCTATGAAATTGCTCATTTAATTCAGGATAAAGATCAAATAAAGAAATCAATTTTAAGATATGAAGGGCAAGATTTAAGATTTTTTGGAGTAATAACTTTAAGTAATGGTAATGAAATATATGGCGGAAGTATTGGTACTTATGGATATAAATTTGTTGCAGATATAATTAGTGAAGAATTTAAAACTAAAAAAACTAAAACCCTAGATTTTGAAACAACTAATAATGAATTGAATCAATCTAAAAAAAGTTGTTTTTCAACTTTAGCATTGATTATTATTGCAATAAATACAATTATTTATTTCTGGTTTTTAAAAATATAAAATGCGCCTAACAATGGCTAGCCGACAATACTCCGTTTCACTGCGTACTGCGGCTAGCCGGGCCGTTGGGTGCAAGCCCTACCGGGGGGAGCCCTCCCGCCCGCCCGGCACTGCGGCCATCCTCGCTGCGCTCTTATGGTCGTCAATGCTTCGGGCTCAAAGCCAACCCGCCCTGCACCCAACATCGGTCTACACACAATGGGGGTAGAGTCTTAAAAAAGGGAACTGGTGAATAAGAACTCCGCACAGCCATCAAAAAGCCAGGCGTTGCCAATTTCGTCTTTTTGCTGTCTGTGCTGTATATTTGAAATAGAAAGGAGAGGGTTTGTTAAAAAATCCCCCACTGCGTGTAGCCCTAACCGTTCGCTGTCATTAGAAAAAACAATACAAGGGTTACGGAAGCAAATAAGTTTCGCATGAATATTTTTAAATACATCGTTGGTTATTTCAAAAAAATTCGGTCTCGATTTCGTAAATCCAGTCGAAACAAAGGGGTAATTCAACGAATTGAGGAGAACAAAAACAAGAAACTAAATGAAGTTGATGAAAAGCTGCAAACTCTATCAACTCAGGAAGATAATAAAGAACAAGTAGAACAAGCAATCAATGAGAAAACCTCAATAGAAATTGATAAAGAATTGCCCCAAGCGATTAAAGAACCAATTTTCGATTTAGTGGAGATTGAAAATGAAGTTAAACTGTTAAACCAAAAGTTGTTTGAAATTAATGCCCAAAAACAAAAAACAGGCTCAATTCAAGTTCCATCAAAGTCAAAATCAGACGAAGGTATTGTTAGGCTGGAAAAATTCTTTGAAGAACTTAGTAATGAAACTAACATTCAAGTCAATACCAATATTTTTAATGACTTGAATGATAAAAAAATAGATGTTGAAAGTTTTTTTGAGGAGTTCAGGTTAATAAAGATTTACAGGAAAAGAGAAGAAAAACGAGAACGTGAAGAGCAAGTAAAAAGACAAAAAGTTAATGCAATTCTTTCTCAAATTGACCAAACTTTAAAGTTAGAAAAACTTGACCAGACAAGGCAAAATGTCAGAATTGCAGAAAGAGCAATTTTGGGGCTTAGAGGGTCGAAACAAAAAACTAAATTCCAAAAAAGATTATCAACCTTAGTTGAAGTATTCCGAAAGAAAGAAATTGAGATAGAAGCTGAAAGACAACGGAAAAAATTAGAGCGTGATAAAAAAGAAGCTGAACGAAAAAGAAAAGAAGAGGAGAAAAGACGTGAAGAAAAACAAAAACGAAAAAAGGCAGAAGAAGAAAAACGAAGAAAGAAGGAACAAGAATTAAGAAATAAGGAAAGCGAAAGAAAAAAGCAGTTACAAGGGTTATTAACAAAAAAGCCCAACTGGGAAGAATTCCGTAATGTTTTACAAGAAAATGGGATTACTACTTTTTACCATTTTACTGACCGAATAAACATTGAATCTATAAAAAATAATGGTGGATTATATTCATGGTATCATTGTGACAGAAACAATATTTATATTATCAAATCAGGCGGGGATAGTCTTTCGAGAGATTTAGATACAAGATATCGACTCCAAGATTATGTTAGACTAAGTTTTTGTAATGACCACCCTATGCAATATAGGCTTTCGCAGTCTGGATATGATTTGGTACTTTTAAGAGTAGCAGTTGATGTAGCCTATTTTGAATATACCGCTTTTTCTGATATAAATGCAACAGACAGTAATCATTCACATGGTTCTACTATTTCTGATTTAAAAAGAATAAATTTTTCGGCAACTAAAAGAAGCTATGTCCGAAGGGAAGACTCTGAGTTCAAACAACATCAAGCAGAAATCTTAGTGAAAACTTGGATACCCCTTGAATACATAACTAACATCAACCAATTCTAATATGATTTACATAGAAAACAGAAAAACGTCAGAAAAAAAATTGAAGGAAAAATATCCTAATGCTCATATAGTTGATGTTACCTCAAAAGCCGAAACTGGATTGGTTAAACTAAGCCCTTTTTATCCACATGGGGGAATTCCTATTCCTTTCTCAGAAAATAAGACAGCCATGTGCGTTGAAGGGATTTGGCAAGGATTAAAAGTATTTGAGAAAAAAGACATTGATATAAAGATGTTTGAAAATGACACCATGAAAAACATCAAACGTACTGTTAGGAAGTTTGGAAAACCAAAAGGACATAGGAAAGGAATAAAAGGAAAAGAGTTGCTGGATTATATCGAAGCAAGAATTGAAATTTATCTACCAGCTTATTTATGGGTTTTAGAAAACAAAGTTCAATACATAATAAATAGGCTTAAAGAGGTAAGTAAAGAAAAAGACATTGTATTACTTGATTACGCTACAAATGATAATGTATTAGACCCTCGAAAGCCATTATCCCATGCCTTTTTGGTCAAAGCATTTGTTGAAGGAAATTACCCCACAAAAGAAAGTTTAGCTAATCAAACGTTTGAGGTAAAGCAACTCAATATTGATTTTACTGCTTTGAAGAACGTTTGGAGTTCATTGCCAGAAAAAGAAATATCAAAAAAATCTGGAATAAGAATAAATACGATTAAGAAAATATCAATTCTTTTCCAAGATAATGAAAACATAAACTTTGAGAAACTATCAAAAACGAAAGGAATTGGAAAGGCAACTTTACAAAAGCTATCTGAATATTCTAATTCTTACAAAGACCAGAAAAATCAACCAACTTTATTCTAAACCCATTCAAACTCAAAGATATGTTTTACTTCGAATTAGCAGTAATCGCTCTTATTGTCATTTTGCAATTTATTGCTTTTTTCACAACACGTAAGAGGTTAAGGCAGCTACATGATTTTTTTCCTACCGACTTGAATGCATTTTCGATTGTTAATTACAATATTCCAAAAAGGATATTGAAAGATAAGCAGGAATTTCAATTATTCATCAGTGGTATCGAAAAGAATGCAGATGACTCAGTATGGGAGGACGAAGCAACAGAAAAAGTCGAAGTACTGGCATTAGATGAAACAGTAAAAAATAAACACAAGCAGTTTTCGGAAGTTGTGGCTTCAACAAATGCCTATTTATGCAAAAATAAGGGAGCAGCAGCAGATTTTAACATTTTACAAGACATCTGCGAGCGATATATTCAAAGGTTAGATAACAGCATTGGAAACTTGATAAATGTACCTTTGTATATTGGTCTTGCAGGAACATTTGTTGGGATAATTGTAGGACTTTGGGGAATAGAATTTACGGACGCTTCTGGTTCAATAAATTCTGCAAGTATTGACGAACTTTTAAAAGGGGTTATTGCAGCAATGTTTGCAAGTTTGCTTGGACTTGTTCTGACAGTTATAAATACTGCACTAACCTATAAGACTTCCGTTTACAAAAACGACACGGATAAAAATCAATATTACGATTTTGTTCAGCGTGAATTACTACCCGTACTAAGTATTGGAATGGCTGGAAGTTTATCTTCTTTCCGAGGAGTGCTCAATAATTTCATTTCAAAGTTTGGAGAGAACATTAGCGAATACCATGATACCGCAGCATTATTGAATGATAACCTTTCCAAACAACACCTTGTCTTGGAAGAAATTAACAAATTGAGTTTAACAAGGACTTCATCAATAATTGCTGAAACATTCTCAGATTTGAAAAATTCATCTGAACAGCTCAAAATGTTCATTAGTTATCAGCAAGGATTGAATCAAAATATTGTTGATGCCCAACAGGTTGTAAGTGGATTAAATACAACTCTCGATAAATATCAAAACTTCAACACCAACCTTGAAGCAATAAGTCAAAATGTAAATTCCTCTATTGAACTTCAAAGACAATTAAAAGATAGCTTAGAGCTGCATTTTCCAACGATAAATGACCACAAAGAAATTTGGAGAAATCAGGTTGACGAAATTAATTCCGACATCAAGAATGTTTACAAAGAATTGGCAGAATACTTCAAAACTTCGACACATAGTATTCAAGAATTCATTACCAAAAACAATAATTTTTTCGCTGGTCAAAATGATACTCAAAATGCTATAAAGATTATTGTAGAAACTGCCAAAATTCAAAACGAGCAATTTAAATCTCTGAATGACCAAATGGTGGAAGTAAGGAAAGATTTAAGAAGTTCCCAACAAGCATCATTAGATTTAAACAAGGATTTAGTTGAAGCGGTAAAAGGGATGACACTCAAACTATCGAAACTGGAAGTTATTTCCACAAACGGAAAAGGGTAATTATGGCAAAAGTAAACGAAAAGAAAAAAGACTTTTTTTGGCTTAGTTACTCTGACTTAATGACGAGTTTGTTTTTTGTTATGCTTGTTTTGTTCGTATTGGTTTACAGTATGCAAAACAAAATTATCAAAGAGTTAACAGTTGCCAAAATCGAACTTGACAGAATCCGAGAAATCGAAAAAACTGTAAATAATATTGATAAGCGGTTCTTTACTTATGACAGTCTGAATAAGAAGCACATTTTAAATGTTCAATTTCTTTTTGCAACAGGAAGTGCAAATTTGAATCGAATAAAACCAGATAGAAGACCTGAATTAGTTGAAGCAGGAAAAGCAATTCGGGATTTAATCCTAACATTTCCAGAAGAGGAAAATATAAAATATCTTGTGGTTGTCGAAGGTCAGGCATCAAAAGATAATTGGGAAGGTAACGACAAATTGAGCTATTACCGAGCTCAATCCTTAATCGAACTTTGGGAAGAAAATAATATTGGACTTGACGATTTAAAGAATTGCGAAATCGTAATTGCAGGTAGTGGAGAAAAAGGAATTCCAAGAGATGAACCAGATAGACCACCAGCCAATCAGCGATTTTTAATAACAATTGTTCCAAAGATTGGTGAGATTGGAAGTAGCAGTAATCAATTGAAAATCAATGAAATAGAAGAGTAAAACGACAGCGAACACAGTGCAGCCGACAATACTCCGCTACGCTACGTACTGCGGCTGCACAACCCGTTCACAGACAATCGCGCAACAGAAAGAGGTATCTGTAAGAATTTGAAATGAAAACTTGTCCCCGCCTAAAAAAGGTAAATGCCTGATTATCAAT
>JALEGO010000266.1 GCA_022763165.1 Flavobacteriales bacterium | reverse complement strand
CTAAGAGAGCAGCATTAGATTTCTTCAGCAACCTGAGTGTTTTTCTCAATTCCCATCCAGTGATATCTAACTCCCCATCATCCAGCATGACTTCTAGTGTGTCCTTGCCTTCATTGAGTTTTAAATACCAATCCAAAGGCTTCACATATATCATGCGAACATCATAATCACTATCTGGAGATGCAAAGCCCCAGACTCGAGATCCCGTTTCACAAGCCAATATGACCTTTATTTCCCTTGCTTTTGCTAGAAGGTTTATTTCTTCTTGTATTCTTTCTTTCATTTGATTCCGTTTTTTTTGATGTGATAGAATTACCATGAAGCTTCAAATTATTCCTATTACATCTTCCTGTTTATGGTGTCCCTTTCGGGTCGGGCTATCCGCTGTATCTTTTCAAAGTTTCAGGTCCCTGAGCCTGTCGAAGGGCCGGCATTTCGACAGGCTCAATGACCTAGCTGTTCATCACACTTCTTAAGGATGTCGCTTCTATCCCTCACGCTAAAAACAAATGTAGATCATCGATACGCAATGTTCTTGCGTATTAAGAAAAATAAAGAAAATTTTAATTGGGCTGATGGGTCATTTTAGTGAATTGAACACCACTTCCATCTTGACCCTTGTAGCCAGGTTGACCATTTTGTCCTCTAGCTCCTCCTCCAGTATAAGTATTGGACATTCCTGTACATGAACAAGAACTACCACCACTTCCTCCATTGCCAGCCCGACCGCCAGCACCTCCAGGAGTAAAACCTTGCATTATACCTTTATACTTCATTGCCTCATCTGAGATATGGAAAGTAATGGAACCGCCAGGTCCACCATCACCACCATCACCACCCATGGCACCATCAGTAGAGATACATTTATCATGTGAACAATCACCACTGCCACCCCAACCACCGGAGCCACCTCTACCGCCAATGGCATAAACTAGCAACTTTCCTCCATCAGGATCGACTTTAGTCTTGTATACATCTTTTGAATTATTCATTGTAGCTCGAACATCCAAAAGCGTGTTTCCTCTAAAATCTTTTGAAGTAGAAACATAAACATCTACTTGCGGTCCTTTTCCTCCTGGTCCACCACGGCCACCCCGTGTACCTTTACCATTCCCGCTGAGATTGAAAGTTCCATTGCGCCCTGAGGACCCATCTTGTCCGTGTCGTCCATAAAATGCAATCTCATTCTCAAAACCATAACTTATAGGAATGGTCAAGCCTGTTCGTATGGATGGATCATCTTTCAATCGTATATCGATTAAAACTTGATCATTGATGAACTCACCATGATTTTCGGATATATACAAATTATCTAAAGGCCCATCTAGATTAACACCAACGGGGGGAACAAACTTTCCTCCTTGAACCTCTACTTCAAAATTACTCCACTTTAATTTCCCTTTTAGCATTCCTCTCGTTTGCCCAAATTGACCATCTTCAGTTTCTACATAAAGCCCGATTTGAATAGATTGTCCTGGTAGAACTTCTGTAACATTTGCCACTAAATCTAATTCCGCAACCTTAACATTTTTCAGATTTTTAAGAGGCTTTTGAGCGTAAAGAAAAATGTTGAATGTTGTTAATGCGAAAAATAAGAAATATCTAATTTGATTCATTGCTACAGGTTTTACGCTAATTTACAGATAATTACAATTATCTAAAAATAATATTCTTCACCAGCTTCAAATAAGAATTTTAATTCTTCACCACTTATCTATTCTGAAATTTTATTTTTCAAACCGCGAAACGAATTAGTTTACCCAATATAAATTTGGCTGTTTTTGAGATGTCTACCTGAAGACCAGGTAGACAATAAATCAATCGACTTCTTTGAACTTCTCATCACCACACATTCTTACAATCTTAGGCAGAAATTTACCGATCACTTCGACCAAATCTGATTGCGCAGCCATGACTTGTTCTATATTTTTATAAGCCATTGGCGCTTCATCTAAACCAGAACCAATGACTTCAACACCATGATCTCTCAAATACTGAATCACTTCTGTAGCATTCAGGTTGTTTTTTGCTGCAGTCCTAGACATACATCTTCCTGCACCATGAGAAGCAGAATTTACAGAGTTTTCATCTCCTTTACCTCTTACAATGAAGCCAGGAGCAGTCATAGACCCAGGAATGATTCCTAACACGCCCTTACCCGCAGGTGTAGCGCCCTTTCTATGAACAATGATCTCATTTCCCTGAGCATCTTTTTCCTTCCAGGCAAAGTTGTGATGGTTTTCTATCATAGCAAGAGGTTTAGCCCTTAAACCTACAGCCATTCTTTCATGAATATGATGATGACATGCAGAAGCATAATCCCCTGCCAAATTCATGGCTAGCCAATATTCCATTCCTTCTTCTGTATTCAAATCTAACCACGCCAAGTGCCTAGCTTCCTTTGGAAGCTGACATTTTTCCATAGCCAGTTTTGTATAATACCTCGCGATATTGGCTCCGAAACCTCTCGATCCTGAATGCGACAAAACAGCCAAATATTTGCCAGGCGCGATACCCCATTCATTATTGGGATCCAGAATTTCTGTCACTCCAAACTCAACAAAATGATTCCCCCCTCCCGAAGACCCTATTTGAGCTGCGGCACGTTCTTTTAGATCTTTAATCACTTTGATTTCTTTAAAGAGTGGATTTGCCAAAACCTCATCATCTTTTGGTTTTTTCATGGTTTTCCGACCAAAGGCTGTATTTAATTTCAGCATCTTTTTGAGATCTTCCTTTCTTGTTTCCAAAGTATCCTCAGGAAAATCATAAATCGTCATGCACATTCTACAACCAATATCTACACCCACAGCGTAAGGAATTACAGCATTCTCCGTTGCCAAAACACCTCCTATGGGCAGGCCATAGCCTTGATGCGCGTCAGGCATTAACGCTCCAGCCTTTGCTACTGGAAGTCTCATCGCTGTATTGATTTGCTTCAAAGCTCCCTCTTCTATTCCTTCCGCACCATACACCCTGTAATCTAAAGGCGTTTCTCTCAAGTCTATTGTTGCATTTTCCTCTTTAAAAAGAAATTCCTTCGAAAGATCTCCGAAAACCTCTGAATCCATATATTCTTCAGGGTCTTTCAAAAAATTGATTAGTGCGGTTTGTATTTTATCTACAGAAACACCGCTGAAATGAGTTTCAATAATATCCAAGACCATTCCTATGGCTTTTCCTTCCTCAAAACCAATCGCAATTAGTTCAGCGCCTGTAATCTTTTTCTCTTGTGAGTTTTCCATCTTTTCGAATGTATCCATTTTGTTTGATTTTTTGTGTTATAATTATCAAAATCAAAGATGAAAAGCATGTACGCAAAGTATCTGCGCACCATTATTATTTCGAAAAATTAGTTGACATGAGCATGACGCCATAGTTCTGCCAAATACACTGTCACAAAAATCCATCCACAGTACAAAACAGTGTAAATTGCAGCATACAATATCGATTTACTCAAAGATCCAGCTGTTTTCTGAGCGTGTTTTAGCACAGTTTTCAGCGCTCTTATGAAAGTCCAATAAAGCGCAATCAAAAGAATAAATAAAGAGAACCACACGGCAAAATCTAACACAATCAAAAGAATGAGCAGAAGCGCTGTAACCAAAACCCACAACAAAGCGGAAACAATAACACTAATGCATCCATCATCTCCGGCAAAATCCAAAGGCCCCAAAGCTTCCACAAGGTCTGATATTTTCTTGTATGGGATGATTTCACCACTTTTAAAGCTTTTGAACGAATAGAAGTTATTTATCACGGCGAAGGACCTATAAAGGCAAATGAATAAAAAGAGAAACATTATAAAACTTATGACACTTAGGGATATATAAAAATTATCTGTCACAGAACGATGCGCATGAATACCACCATAGTATACTGAAAGCGCTGTTGCAACAATTACCACCAGCGCAATAAAGAAAAAAGTTTTCCCTTTGATTTGAATCTTAGTTTTGGTCATTAACCAAATATACATTTTCAAATACCCAGAGCATTTAGATTAACAAATGTTAGCTATAAAATGAAAGCCAATCTCTCTTATTACATTGAAGAGACGGGATCATAATTGAGTATTTTCCAAAAACCTAGTTTCCTCAAAACATCCAGACATATCGCTGATCACTCAACAGAAATGAATCCTTTGGTTTTGAAGAAAGTAAATCCTCTTTCAAAACGATATCCTTAATCTCCAAGGCCAATTCAATGTTGAAACATCTGAGAAGCTTCAATAAGATTGACTGACTTTCTAATGTGAAATGTTTTTTTGTGAAGATCATTTCAAACTTCAAGTAAAAAACAGATTTTGAGTCTGTTTTGGAATCTAGCGTGATGGGCTAGTGTTCTACCAATTGAACTATCACGTCACTACGTGAGCAGGACTCGAACCTACAACATCCATGTCCAGGGTCATCAGTGAAAGTATATGCTTTGATATATCTTGCACACTGCATTGCCATTTGAAACAATGCGCTATCAACTGCTGAACCTGAGCTTCTTTAGAGCTTTAGTAGCTCTGATCCTGAGAATAATCTCAGGATCCAATATTTTATAGTATCCCCTCCCAGATTCGAACTGAGATTTCTATCGTTTGATAGACAGCCAGGCTCTAAATGCGCTTCCCTACTCAACATTTTGAAGCGGTCTTTCGGTGCTTCTGCAAAACCTAACCTTCAGTATGCTTGACACTGCCGGTATCATCCTGACACTCCATGGCTTCGTAACTTTTTCCACAGCTTTTCCCTTTAAGCTAAGGGGATGTAATTTATACTTTCAAAGAACTATACCTCAAAGAAAAAAGTGTAGAGCGCATTCTTTCTGCGCAATAAAAAATACTCAGACATAACATCTTTTTTTGGACACAATGATTTGAAGAATTCAAACGTTTGGACAAAAAACTACTATGAAAATTCACATCCAGTTACTCACCATATTAATCCCCTTAAGTATCACAGGTCAAAACTTCAGCAAAAACACTCACTATTATCAAAGTGAAGACAATGAGGATTTCCGATTTGTAATAAGGCCTGATAGTTCCTTTGCATTTAATTTTGGACGCAATAGCTCAGTAATTGGCGGAGGCAGCTTTGGTTACTGGTATAAAAGCGGAAAAACGATCTTTTTTTCTTCCAAATTTCAACAAGAAGTGGTAGTCGAAGAATCTTTTCAAGATTCCATTGAAAACGGATACATCATCATCCAACCACTAGACAGTTTATCACATTATCCTTGGTTCAAGAAGTGTGTTATTGTAAATGGTAAAGAACATTCTTACCAATGTTCTTCCGGGAGCTCTACGGAAAGACAAAACAATGGATTTCATATCGCAGAAAATCAAATTGATAGTATTATGATATTCGAACGACACGAAAAACTTAGATTACAGAGTAATGCGATCAGAATATTATTAAAATACAAGCGTAAGAACCCCAATACAAATCATTTCCTGATCAAGGCCAACTGGGCCGGAACTCCATGGTATGTTTATATGAACAATCAACCTGTACAGATCATTGATAAAAAAACACTATTCATAGATAAGTATGGAGTTTTCCATCTAACAGAAGTCAGAAAAGATCATAATAATAAGGGTTTCAGACTACCTTACAGCCTCCAAAAGATACTCAAGACTACAAAGAACCTAGCCGACTCAAGAAAACATTAAGCAAACTAAATCATTCTATTTGGTGAGACCAGCTTTTTTTTGATAACGGACAAGCAACCATTTCATCATAATAGGGTCTAGATTGCGAAAACTAGCTTTAAAAACCACTATGATCCGCTTTATCGTATTCACAATATTCATTCTACCCGTTATATCTTTCTCTCAAAACCAATGCGGATATGACTTCTATCAAAAGGACCAAATTGAAACCAATCCCACCTTTGAACAGTCCATTCAAAAAAGAGATAAGGACATTTACAATTACCTGACATCAACAAACCTATCGAAGAGCATCGACACATTTGGAGTTTTACACATACCGGTAGTGGTACATATATTGCATTTTGACGGTGATTCTATCATTGGAACTGGCACAAATATCACTGACAATAAGGTGATTGATGGCATCTCTGAATTAAATAAAGCTTTTCGAAATGATTCGGCCTACGATTCATTGGTTGGCGTGAACGTTGAGATTCAATTTTACCTTGCGCAAGTCGACACATGCGGAAACCCAACAAATGGTATTAATAGAATTGCACAATCACCGTTTGTTGGTGGCGGAAACAGCTTCTCCAATGCGACACGGCATTCATGGGACCCCTATCTCTATTTTAATATTTATCTCGTGGATCACATATCTTTAAACGGGAACTCCTATGGAGGACTGGCAATGGGAGCTTTTGGTTCTCAACTTAATGCTGTATATATCGTCAAGTCCTATTTTGGATATTCCTCCGGAAATCTTTCCGCCCATGAAGCAGGACATTATTTGAGCCTTGCACATACATGGATCAATGGCTGTAAGAATGACAATTGCCTGTTAGATGGAGACAAAGTATGTGACACACCACCGGATAATCATTTCAATTTTCCTTATGCAAGTTGTAACAACCCTGGGAATTCTTGTTACACAGATACTGCAGACACTTCCGCAAACAATCCATTTAGACCTATTACTCTTGGTGGCATTGGCGACCAACTAGATCAAATTAGCAACTACATGGACTATTCAAGCAGTGCCTGTCAAATACAATTTACCCAAGGTCAAAAGGAACGTATGCGTGCAAATCTTTTGACTGAAAAAACAACATTACTTGGCCATCATGCCAATGCCAACAATTGCAATATTCCAATTTGCCCTTACTTTGAAATATCCTCTACAGGTTATCACTATAATGATTTCGTAAATGAAGGGGACACCATTAGTTTTAACAATCTTAGTACAGGCGCCACCAATTACCACTGGTATATCGGTGACAGTCTTTACAGTAATGCGCAAGACACAATTTGGAAGCCCACTATTCCGGGATACCATACAATCAAATTATGCGGATTCAATTCCGATTCAAACTGCACAAGATGCGTATTTAAAAGACTCAATGTTAATTGCTCAGCCCCAAATGCAGCCTCTGCAGACAAAAACACCTTGAACGCAGGTGATACCGTACAGTTTTCTGCCGTTCATCCAGCTCAAATATTTCCAAACACAACACATAGCTTTAATTGGTATCTGGATAGTGTTCTTATAAGTTCAGACACCAATTTCACCCACATATTTAATCAACCTGGAACTTACCAAGTTCGATTAGATGTTTGCAACACGAATTGCTGCAATTCCAGGACGCTTACTATTGTCGTCACCTGTAATTCCAATATTAAAATTAATGCCATATCAGATACTTACTTAAATCCAGGAGACAGCTTAAAACTTATCAGCAATTCGACTTCTG
>JALEGO010000265.1 GCA_022763165.1 Flavobacteriales bacterium | reverse complement strand
GTCCTCAGCGTGAAAGAATCCACCACCCGGACCTCCTAAGTTTGCACCAACCAGAATTTTGTCATCATCAATACTGATGCTTTTTCCAAACATATCATAAGATCCGTGAGCTCCAGATTTACTGAGAACTTTGTCCAAGCCCCAACCAGTATTTTGGTCATATATTCGAACTTCTCCTTCAAAGGACCATGTACCACTTTTTAAGGGATATCCTATGGCCAGTTTACCTCCACCGATACTTACATCCGTGCCTAAGTCATCAGACCCTGAAACAGCGAATGTATTCACTTTACCCCAATTATCTGTGCCTTGTAGATTCTTTTCAAAAAGATACACTCTTCCAGAATTGCTGAAGGCTTTATCATCACTTATAGCTAGAAAATCTTGCCATAAGTCTATAGCAGCTGGGAAATTCACTTCATTATTTGGATCGGGAGAACTCAATGTTTTTACCCAGCCCCATTGTTCAGGACCACCTTGATCTCTGTAGTAGATGTGTACTTCATCATTTCCTTCAATGGCCAAAATATCATTGCTCATATCCATTTGATAACCAAAGGTTCCATTGATAGTGCGAAGAAATGTCCAAACGCCTTGTGCATCGCGCTTATATATGTGTACTGCATTATTGCCAGATGCTGCCAGATATCCATCTGAGATAGCGAGAGCACGGCCGAAGTATGCGTACTGCACAGTATCAGGAGATTGAATTTTTTGTGTTTCTACGAAAAGCTGGGCCATAAAGCCTTTAAAGCTCAGTAGAAGAATGAAAGTAAGGAACTTATGCATGTTGATAGTTTTCCCAAAGTTAATGAGAATAGCAGGATTTCAATGCTTAACTTTCTTCAAATTCTAAAACTAGTATTATGGAAATTAATTGGATATCTGTGGTTATTGCAACATTAATCCCATCGATTCTTGGATTTATTTATTACAGCAAACCCTTATTTGGAAAAGCTTGGATGAGTTCGATAGGCATGACTGAAGAGAAAATGAAAAGTGCGAATATGCCAGTGATGATGATTGTATCTATCATAATGTCTTTTTTCATCGCTTTTTTTATGATGGGTTTTTGCAATGGTGCCGGCCAAGAAGGACAATTTGATACATTCAAACATGGAGCGGCTCATGGAACCTTAATCAGTATATTTTTCGTAATTCCAATATTCATCACCAAAGGTCTCTTTCACCAAACCAAATGGAAGACAATGCTCATAAATGGTTTGTATTGGATGATATGCTTAGCCTTGATGGGAGGAGTTTTGGACGCAATGAATCACTGGAATATGGAGATTCCAGCACATGGTATGTAATTAGTTTGTACGAACTAGGTCAATTCAAATCATAAATTATTTATAATAATAGCCTTCGATAGAAGGCTATTTTACTTTAATTGGATTCGCAACAGTTTTATTAATCGAACGGAGGTTATTAGATAATCAATTGTGCTTTTAGCAATTCTATAATCTAAACTTTTCATAGGTATTATCATAATTCATGTAGTAAACACCTTTTCGTAATGCGCTTACATCAATGGTTTGAGCATGACCCTTTTTTACCATGTTTCCATAAGCATCAAATATCTCATAGGATGTGAAATCTGAAAATTGGACCTCTTTTTTATTCATTCTTTCAATTTGACACTTTTGTTTTTTATTATCTATAACAACTACTTTAGAATATTTGGGATGATTTTGATTTGTTTGTTTCAACCTTACTTTGTTATACCCTGTATGAAGAGAGACTTTGAATTCATAGTGTCCGTTCTCATCAAGCTGCTCTCCTCCTACCTCTCCAATAGGTATCCACTTATTCCATCTGAATTGTTCAATTATAAAGGGCAAATCGGAAGCTACATTCTCAGCGGACCATCTTAATAGACCCTTTTCATTTAATGAGATATCCTCAATAACAAAATTTGGTTTCGAGTGTAAATCTGCAGATAAAACCTTTGGTCTACAATCGCCTTTGTGCATAATCTGAATGAAAACATCGTCTCCGATGTCTAAATCAAAATGTTCTAAATCAATTTGAAATGCACTAGAGTTGACTTCATCTATACTTAAATCTCCATTTACATAAACTTGATACACGCAAAAACCGATGCCTGTACCAGAAAAAGGATTTTGAACATAAATATTTTTCCCTTGATATTTCCCTTCAATAATAATGGTGTTATTGGCACTTGAAATTAAGATGATTGAGGAAAGTAAAAATGTAATAAAGTATTTCATAGAAAGCTTTTCTCATATAACACAGGGAGGTAACATTTTTTAAACCATTTTGCGTCTTTTGCGTAACAAACCAGAATATGAAACCGAACTATCTTAGGATTTTTGTATTCTGGATGGCCATTTTGCATGGTTTTACCGTATTTGCACAGATAAGACCGGAGTTTCGTAAATCTGATTCTCTCTTTTATCATTATTTGACTAGAGATGTAGCTCAAGCGAAAAATGTACTTGATAGTTTGTCCAAAGATGTCACCTCTATTGATGAAAGAGCATTGTTATATAATATGAGTTATTCATATTATAATTCCACTGGAAATAGAATAAAGGCCAAACACTTTCTTGATTCCATAGAATTCATTGGTTTGGATAAAATGGCCAAAAGCCCTTGTCTTTTTAGATATTATAGAAATAAGGGCAAATTTTCCTTTGTTGAGAGAGACTTAGAAAATGCTCGAATATTTTATAATAAAGCGCTTGATGTGGCTGAAGAAAAGAGGCAGTTTGCTCTTATTTTTTATTCGCTTGCCGGTACATTCGAGATCATTGATGAGTATGACTCAGCACATTATTACATTGATCTTGCTCTCTCAAAGGATAGTACTGGGGAAATCTCTGGACACATATTTAACGTATTAGGAAGAATTCAATACAAACACGGTAAATATGAGTTGGCCATTGATTATTTACTCAAATCTTCTAAACTTTTTGGAGATTTTGAAAATCTTGGTATGCAGGCCACAGTAAAGAATAACATCGGAATTATGTATTCTTTGTTGAATCGCCTCGATGAAGGTGAGGTTATATTCTTAGAAGTTCTCAATGAATCACAACATGGCGATCGAAATTATCTTAGTGCCAGAGTCAACTTATCTGGGATATGGTCGCGCCAAGGAAAATGTGATTCGGTGCAAAAATATGCTGATGAACTGCAGTATTTATTTTCAGAAAATATTAAAAAGCATCATGGTAAGCTCATTGCCCTAAATCAAAGCTTGTTGAGATGTGCCTTATCAAAAGGTGAATATGAGAAGGCGAAAAAAATTGCCATGAACTCAGTGACTGTCTCAGAAGAATATGGAACTGATGCAACAAAATTGACAGCTTTAATTGGTTTAGGCAAGGCCACGATTATGTCGGATAAGAATGCTGGAGTGAAAATACTTAGTGAGGCCATGCAAAAAGCAACCGAACAAAATTCTAAAAGGAAGGTGCTGGAAATTTGTAATGTTTTATATGCTCATTATGAGGATATTGGGGATGATAAGAATTCATTAAAATACTACAGATTAGCGGATCTTACAGAGGACAGTTTGGTAAGAGACTCTTTACTGCTATTGGCGGCCGATCTCAATGCACAACATGAAAGAGTCTTGGCTGAGCGGGATAAAAGAATAGCCGAAGATGAGCTGAAAATTGCCAATTCGGATAGAAGTAGAAAAAGGCTTTGGATATCACTTTTGTCGAGTGTAATGATCATTGTGATGTCCCTATCCCTGTTTTTGATTTCATCTTACAGAAAAAAACGTGATAAAGCGATTGAGTTTCAAAAGAACCTTGAAAAGGAACTTGTTCAAATCAAGGATAACATTCTGCAGAAAAATAAGGTGATTGGTGATCTTGAATCAAAGTTGGAGAAGCAAGAAGGGGAGGAACTGTCGATGGATCTTTTGTCATCCCTAAAAGTTGAACAAGATTGGGTAAACTTTATGTCTGTTTTTGAGAGTAGATATCCTGAATTGTGGAAATTCTTAAAGTCAAAAACAGAATTAACCATAACCGATTATCGATTTTGTGCCCTCCTTAGATTAGACCTCACAACTCATGAGATTGCCGATCTGCTCAGCATCACTTATGCTGGAGTGAAAAAGGCCAAGCAACGAATCAGAAAAAAACTGGATTTAGATATTAAAGAGCGGCTAGTTGATTTCTTAAATCGCATTTAATTTTCTTTAACATCGCCCGGAATCCCTTTTAAATTGGGCTTATCTCCCTTTTGTCTCCCAGCTAAAATTTCAATATTCACAGGCTCTTTGGAGATTTGTATAGTCAAATCAAATCAACAAAAGATGAAAAAGAATTTATTCAAAGCTTTAATGAGCTTTGTCCTTCAAATGAGTGTACTCTTTAATGCGTATACTCAACCAAATCAGCAAGAATATGTTTCTTTTCCAAGTCCCAACGCAGGGAATTTAGGAGTTTATGGTGAAATCCCAGTGGGCCATTTTACAGGAGTTCCCAACATCGATGTTCCCTTGCATACCATAAACTCTGGTGATATTAGTTTACCTATAAGTATGTCATATCATGTTGGTTCCGTTAAGCCAAATGTACATCCCTCCTGGGTAGGTTTAGGTTGGACACTAATGGCTGGAGGCTCCATTACCAGGAAACAAAATGGAACGATCGATGAACTCAAAACCAGCGCAAATTCCAATCTCCCAAATTATGAGGTAGGTTATTATTATCGACAAAATCACGTCTTTCAATATTCACCCCAGTTGGACTATTTCATACCAGAATATTTGTTAGCTGGTTTCAATGGATTTAAATATGATCCATCCCCTGATGAATTCCATTTCAACTTTTTAGGATATTCCGGTTCGTTCATGTTGAACGAACAGTTTGAATGGGAAGTTTTTTCAGATGATCCCATTAAAATAGAGTTCAATCCAGTAACGGATATGGTGAAACCTGATTCATTGCCAAATCAATTATTGAATTATAAGGGAGCTGGAACAGGACAATCCTATCTGAATCATTATAACTATGATAATTGCAATCAATACTTTTTTCGTTTTACTCTTATCACTCCCGATGGCATTCGCTACACATTTGGTGGTAAAAATGCAATCGAGTATAATGTAAGTTATTATAATGGTCCAACAGCCTTTCCTGTTCCTGTTACATGGCACTTGACCAAAATCGAAGATGTCAATGGAAAATTGGTTAAGCTAAAATATGATTATGAAGATTTTGTTTGTGATCTATCAAGAAATAGAAGTTATAGGAAAGGATATTATGAAACATCTGGTGGAAACATACAGATGACTTTTCTAGGATTGGTGGGGCAATACTACGAGGTGGATTGCACAAGTGCTGAAGGAGAAGCAAATGTCCTCTACAACGGAATCGAAAAAATACAGGCACAACTCATTTTACCTAGTTATTTGGATGTTATAGAATACGAAGGAGGAGAAGTTGAATTTAATAACTCCATAAGTGAAGAACTCAGATTTGACGAGAATTACTTGAAATTCGTGAATTACATGGATCAGCATCCAATAACGGGCGAACCCATTAAGCCAATTAATCACTCAGATAATATGATCTATTTTGATCATTGGAATGATCTTCAATGGAGAAAGCTTGATAAAATATCTATAAAGTCACTTGGACAATACAAGGGCTTTACATTTAACTATATTAATACTCCTGACGAGAGATTAAAATTAGGTAGTATTCAAGAAGAGGGGCGAAGTAGTGGAACCGGGGCTTTTTATGCTACCAAACCAGCTTTTGAGTTTACTTATAATGATTTGATGTTACCAGACCATTACTTGAGTGATGATATAGATCATTGGGGTTATTATAATGGGTGGAGAGCGGTTAACGAATTTAATTTTTTGTGGCCTAATCCTGATCCTACGGCATCAATGCATGGGATGAACATTGAGGATTGGTCAAAACTATATTATCAATCACGTGAAACACAAAGCTATAACTACCCTGGGGCACCAAAGAATTATAATATGGCCGAGGTGCTGGAGAAAATTCAATATCCCACTGGAGGATACTGTGAGTTTAATTTTGAGTTAAATAAGTATAGCCAAGTTGTTAATGAATCTAGAAGTGAATTGGAAGGAATCGAAAATTGGATTTCTGGTGTGAACCGACCTCCTTGTGAAATGTACCCAACTATTGGAAGTCACTGGACACCTGATGAAGTGACAACCGATCCTCAAAATCTCAAATACCGATTTGAAATGATTAAATGCAGTTCGGATGATTATTCCAATGCAAAT
>JALEGO010000264.1 GCA_022763165.1 Flavobacteriales bacterium | reverse complement strand
TGGACTTCGATTTATTAACACCTTCATATGACAGCATGAAAGAGGTTACTGTACATGAAATGGTCCAGTTGTCCAACAATATGAGTATCAAAACTGGAAAGCGACTTGGCTTTAAATTTCAGGCTGATACAGACATTGTGGAATAGGTATCCTATACATGCCCTCTGAAAAGAAAAAATGTAGTATTTGCGCTACTGAAATCGAAGGTAAATTTTGTCATGGATGTGGTCAGAAAATTGGTGATAAGCCTCTAAATGCATTTCACCTTATTTCAGACGCTTTCAACAATTTACTATCTCTTGATAGATCAATTTTTGGATTGATAAAGCATCTTTTTTCAGACCCCTACTTCATCATCAATAATTACAGGCAAGGTAATAGTCGTTACTTCTTAAGTCCAAGTAGATTGACTATTCTTTTTTTGATTATTGCAGGACTCTACAGCTACTTTTATAGCGAGTATGCAGTGCTTGGCTTTTATGGCAAAATCAAGATTAATGGTATCATGATAAAAGTTGAGTATTTCTTCCTTTTGATTCTTTACTCGATTTTAATTCTATCAGGTCTAATAGCCTATTTTAGGTTCAAAAAAGGGCTAGTATTTCATTTAATTGCCTCATCTTACATTTTTGGTTCAACCGCTCTGGTTTTCATAATTATCTCATGGATTCTTAAAGATCTTTTGAACTTAGGAATTGACTATGAATTCATTCCCTTCATGATCATTTGTGCACTTCAGTATACAAGAGTCTTTGCCAAAGAATCACTTAAGTTAAAACTCATAATGACACCGATTCACATTTTCGTTATGGGCGTTCTATTTGCTATTTACATGTTAAGCATTTATTATTTACTAGATGGAATCAACCTAAAATTACCAGGGTTTGGGTAGACATGATTTTGATTTAATCAGCACATTAAATACTTACTTTTTGTTGTTATTGAAATACAACAATTCGATTTTCAATAGCACTTTTCTTCTCGATTTCTAAGTTTATTCATCTTTAAAGATGTTGGAGAATGCATCTCCATTAAGCACCAATACTCCAATTTCTCGAAGGTTAAATTCAGCCTTGACCTCATATGCACAGTTGCACTCTTCTGCTTCGTTAATTCTCTCAATTGTATCTCCTGTTTCCAAGTACAATTTTGAAAACCAAATGGACGATGTATTCACGTACAAAGTGTCTTTGGAAACACGATGCAGAGGATAAAGTTGGATTCCGCATTCGGCTACAATTGTTGCTTCAACAATCCAAAAAATATCCCTGGGATAAACAGAATTTAGAATCGATTTTGGTGCAATACAAAATGTTTCTGAAGATTTTGAGCAAAAGGAACTAAACTGAGTGAGCCTTGCAGATTGCGAAGATCCGTTTTGGCAACCCAATATGTATGCTACAAAAAATGTAAAAACAGGAAATGTCTGAAATTTCATTCGTAAAATGCTCTAGATTTTGTTGGCTTTTCGATTTCGATTTATACTTTAATCATTTAGCTTTAATCATCTTTTTGGAGTTCAGCACTTCACCTTCCGACTCCAAATTGTAAAAATATAAACCGGGCCCAAAATCATTGGTATTTAACAATACCTTTCCAAATCTGCTATTTACCTTCAACGTTTTGATCATTTTACCTGTTTGATCAAATACGTTAAGGTTAGCGACAGAAATGTTCTTTGGTAAATCAAATTCTATTGTAGTGCTGTTCCCAAAAGGGTTTGGGAAGTTTTTAAGAGCAGCTTCCTGAGCTGTTTGTTCATCATGGCCGATTGATGATAATAGTTGTCCAGGGAAAGAATAGATGACTGTTGTGTCATTGAAAATCGTGTCATTAACTCGTTCAGATTGGAACATAATAAGAGCCTTATTATCAATTTCATGAAGATTACCCCAGGTAAGATTACCAAAATCATGTTTTATTAACCCATTATGTTCATAAATTCGGGTAAAATTTGAATATAGAAAAGGGAAAGAAGCCAAAGTGTCTTGTGTTACAGTTTGCACAAAAATTTCAAAATCATTATCAAGGTCAAATGTATTTCTAGACACGTATATATCAAACCCGGTCATAACTACTCCGCTTGGCAATTGTAAGTCGATCAGAATGTTATCAAATATGCTAAAATCATAGTTATAGAAAGTAACCGCCACGTTGGAACCACTTGCTTCATACTCGAGAAACTTGGTTTCGGTTGCAGACACTGAAGCACTATAGAAGCCCCAATAATTTCCATCTTGAGAAAACCATGAATTACTGGGAGCAATTCTTGGTCCTTGATATTCAAGAGTAACTTGAGAAATAACCGTAGTTTCGAATAACACAAGTACAGAAAGTGTAAATAAGATTTTTAGAGTAGATTTCATAATTGTAAGGTTTTAATTTATTAATAGTCCCCCTTGGTTTGAGGGTATTTCATTTTATGTTCCGGATTTAACACCCTAAACATCTTTTTTTGATTTTTTCATTTTCAGCTAGGGTGAAAAGGCCCCATATTTAAAGAATTTAAAGGTTTGAAATAATAGGCCGCTCATTGAGCGGCCCTTGAATTTACCTTAGATCAATATCTTGATCTAAGGAACAACAACGGATTTACAAATAATATGATCCAAAATATTTACCATGTAAATACCTTTGGGATTATGTGTTTTTTATTCATTTAACTTTGTTCTGGACAGTAATCACCAATATCCTCCTGCACCTCCTCCTCCAGTGGTACCTCCCCCAAATTCGATTTTACTTCCCTGTCCCTTATTTTGTATTGCGTAGATTTCGCTTTTAACCTTATTTATGCTTTGATCAAGATTATTACTTTCCTTCGTTAAAGTTCTATGTTCAAATAATAGTTTCTGCTCATGTACGGCCAATGCAGTGTTCGCCAATCCCAATACTATTTTTCCGGGTAAACTTGATTTTACTATATTAGCCGTGCTAACACCAGCATACTGAAGAGCCATCATTGCAACATCTTCTTTTTTAAGATCACCTCGAGAACCTTTTATAGTAACTACCGCTCCATTTTCCAATAAAATCTGGACTTGACCGCTCATAGAAGTCATATTCATAGCTTGATTTGCGACATCAACTTTTTTAAGAGATTCATCAATCTCACTCATTCTTTTATCAACTTCTTCCTTTTGCTTCTCCATATTACTAGCTCTCTTTTCTAATTCTTTAATCTTTTCCTTATCAGAATTATCTGGGTCCTTAGTATGATCATAAATAAATAGGTTGCTTATTTCTTCTCCCGACTCTACGACCTCCTCATGATTAAAGTAAATTTGTTTTTTTTCCGGATCCATACCATCTGGATCTATGAAAATCACTGGATTATTGTAAACATAATTATAGCTTGACCATGAGTAGTATGATTCTGCATGAGGATCAATTGTATGCCATCTTCCAATAGCTGGCTCATACCATCTCGCATGATAGTCATACCAGCCCAAGTCAAAGGTCTTTTCTAACTCTTTGCCATTGTATTTGAACTCATTTTCATTGCTTACCACAGTGCTCCATGGCCCGTCCATCTCCAGACCAAAGGGATAGTAGTGATTACGCTGTAATACCTCACCTAAATCTGGATCAATTTCACCATTTTGATCCAAATCGCTAAATATTGCTCGCGTATTGCCTAAGTGATCCTTTAGACTGTATTCATACTGAAAGCTATTCCCATTTTTCACGACTCTACCATCTTCAAAATGGATAGATTGCAAATCGTTTCCTTCATAGATAAAGCTTTTAATATAGGTTTTAGTAGTCCAATCATTTTCGAGATGAGACTTGGTGAGCACCTGTAATTTAATACCATTTGCGTCAAATCGATTGATAATGGAGTCTTGGTTATCAAAGCCAATAATTACAGGAAGATTGAGATGATTATATTTTACATTGAAAGATCTCCCATTATTTCTAAGCATATTGCCATTGGCATCATAATCAAAGCTTCCATCTGAGCTGTTTACGATATATCCGTTATTTGCATTACCTAGTTCTTCTAGATACTCTAATTGATTATTCATCCCCACAGAATAATTCAAAATGTCCATATCTATGTCATTCAAACCATTTCTATTCAGGCTTAATATATTACCATTTTCATCGTATGAAATATTATCAACATCATAGGAAGGATTCAAGACATAGCTGGCATTTAAGTCCTGTTCTGAGAACTTGGCTTCGACTAACCTATTATGATTGTCATAATTATATGCATAAGCTTGTTTACGACTTTCGCAGCCATCTCTGTACTCTACACCACTGATATTTCCGTTGAATTGAGGATTGAAGCTCAGTTCAGCATGTGATTGATCATAATAGAATTTCATTGAAAATATGTCATCGTCAACTGCATTGCGCGGATTAAGGTTGCTACCCTTTAATCCTTTACCTTTTGATTTAGAATCAGAAAATCGAGAACCTGGATTTTCAACATCGTTACAATCATTCACATTGTTGATGCTTGTTAAGCCTCCTCTTAGATCAAATTGATAATCTATTTTCTGTAAGAAATCAGATGTATTCGTACCACCTAAGGATCTTCTAACAACATTGCTTCTGACATCATATTCAAGTGCTCTGACCAAAACTGGAGTAGAACCATTAATGCTCTGATAAAGCTTCTTTTCTCGGTTTAAATTATCATATTCAAAAGAATTTTCAATAACTGTAAACTTTAGAGCACCCATATGTGCACGATGC
>JALEGO010000263.1 GCA_022763165.1 Flavobacteriales bacterium | reverse complement strand
GCAAAATTGGAGATATATAATCGTTGGGGGAATAAAATTTTTGAAACCGTAGATCTAAAAAAAGGATGGAACGGAATGAACAATACTAATGGAACCTACTATTGGGTTGTTCATTTTACAGACATTCATGGAACAAAAGCTTCAACTACTGGCCATGTTACACTTTTAAAAGGCTAGTTTGATCTTTATGCATCTTTCTGCCATCCAGCTCTCAACTCCAATATTTTAGAATCCATGAAACGCTTTGCCTCTTCCATGGCCCCCTTAAAATCATTTGCTTCAATTTTGGGTCCGTAGGAAACCTTTATTGAGGTATATGGCTTTCCGAAACATCTAATAAAATGTGGAAAAAAAGTATCATCTCCCACCCAGGCATCTGATTTGTGCTTATAATCTAAAACCACCGGCCAAATAGGCATGTTATTTTCTATAGCCATCTTGAAAGCTGCTGGTTTAAAGTCAAGCGTTTTATCACCATCATGTGTTGTTCCTTCAGGATAATTTAAAATTGAATACCCTTTACGCAGCGTTTCCTGCATTTTTCTGAGCGTCCCTAAGCGGCTATTTTTACTTTCCCTATCAACAAAAATAATTCCTGTCATTTGTGCTCCATAGCCAATCAGCGGCCATTTACGTACTTCAGCCTTTGAAACAGGGAAAGCATCGACATGTTTAAGAACAACGGCTGGGTCTATGTAAGATCTATGATTACAAACAATCAGGCCAGGTTCTTGCGGAAAATCTCCAAAAGTTCTCAATTTGATTCCTAAAAGGGGCTGTATCAAATGAATGAAGAACTTTCGAAACCCTAAGCCAAACTTTTGCCTGTTAGGTGCGAAAGGTACCATCAAGCTAAAAAGAATAATTGCTACACTCAGCAGACCTGCAAATAGAATGAATCTCACGATACCTATTAAATACTTCAAACAGTTTGTCTTTGAGCCGAAAGATACAACCGTTCAGCTGATGGGTTACTAATTGTCCTGAAAATTTAACATTGAGCCCAGCAAATCAACAAACCCAAAATTCCCTGATATTGACTCTTTGCCCAATAGCGAATATTCAGCAAGTGCATGCAATAGGAACTCCATGTGTAAATATTTGGATTGATCATTTTGCACTTTTTGCACCTTATTCTTCAGATTGTCTACACTGTCCAAGGCTTTGTAATAATCCTTCAAATCAGCATCATTGAGGATTTGAATTCTATTGCCTTGCTCAAACCATGATATAATTGAAGCAAACTCATCTTTAGATTTATTAGGTTCCAATTTATTGGGTTTTAATGCGGGATAATACTCCAAAGCCAACTTTCTTATAGCTTCTGAAATAAGTTTCTCGGAGACATTCTTAACACCCTCCTGCTCTCCTTCGTAGACCATTTCTATTTTCCCAACAATAGCGGTAATCATATTCGCTACATCTGAAATTCTCACAAAACCCTTTTTTTCATTGTTCAGTATTGCTCTTCTCTCAGCTGAAGCATATGCCGTTTCTAAAGCGCTTATGGTCAATCTAGTAGAAACACCACTTTTCTCATCAACATATTCATTAGATCTGGCTTCAATTGCAACTTGTTCTACCAGGTCTTTTATCAATTCATCCACCTCTATTTCGGTTGTTGAATTATGGATGCTCGCTTCTTGAGCGGTGATTTGTTTTCCAATATCCCTTGAACGAGGATAATGCGTAAGGATTTGGCATTCAATTCGATCCTTTAAAGGTGTGATTATTGAACCACGGTTTGTATAATCTTCGGGGTTGGCTGTAAAAATGAATAAAACATCTAAGGGTAATCTGAGGTTAAAGCCGCGAATTTGAATATCTCCCTCTTCCAAAATGTTAAATAGTGAAACTTGAATCCGAGGTTGAAGGTCTGGTAATTCATTGATAACAAAAATCCCACGATTTGCTCTGGGAATAAGACCATAATGAATCACGTCCGGATCACTTAAACTCAACTTTTGATTGGCCGCTTTGATAGGATCAATATCACCAATTAAATCAGCAACTGAAACATCTGGAGTGGCTAGCTTTTCAACGTACCTCTCAGCACTAGAAATCCATGAAATCGGCAAGTCATCTCCAAGTTTTTCTAGTGAGTCTCGACCAAATTTTGAAATGGGTTGAAATGGATTATCATTGATTTCTGAACCTTTGATAATTGGAATTTTAGAATCCAATAGTTTCGTCATCAACCTGGCCATTCTGGTTTTAGCTTGTCCTCTAAGTCCAAGGAAAAGGATATTATGTTGGGCTAGAATTGCTCTTTCTAACTGTGGTATTACAGTTTCCTCATAACCCCATATCTCTTCAAAAAGCTCATTATTTTCTTTTAAATTTTTAATGAGATTCTCCCTCATCTCTTCTTTTATAGATCTTGATTGATAACCAGCCTTTTTTAGCTCACCTAAAGTTTTGATGTTCTTTGTTTCAATAGTCATATTCTTCTTCTCTTATTGGTCTCATAATCAGCAAAAACAAACTCTCCCAGACCCTTTAGGCCCGAATAAAAAGCTTTGCCTTTATTTATTTCGGTAAACTCTTCCACAAATTGCTGCAAATAAGGATCTCTAGCAATCATAAAAGTTGTGATTTTAATACCCGATTTTAAACACTGTGCCGCTAAGTTCAACGTTTTATTAATGATTTTTGGATCATGCCCATAACTGTTTTGATAGTATCCCCCGTTCTCTTTTAAACAAGTGGGTTTACCATCCGTTATCATGAATATTTGCTTGTTAGATGATTTCCTTCTTCGTAAAAGATCCATAGCAAGTTCAATTCCTGCTACTGTGTTGGTATGATATGGTCCAACTTTCAAATAAGGCAAATCCTTAACACTAATTTGCCATGCATCATTTCCAAAAACCACAATATCTAAATGATCTTTTGGATACTTACGGGCAATCAGTTCGGATAATGCCATGGCCACTTTCTTGGCAGGAGTAATTCTGTCTTCCCCATACAATATCATAGAATGAGAAATATCAATCATTAAAACGGTGGAAGTCTGCGTTTTGTGTATATTTTCTTGAACAACTAAATCATCCTCGATAAGGTTGAAATTATCCAAACCAATACGCATTTGTGCATTTCGAACAGAACTTGTAAAGTCCACCGAACTCACGCTATCTCCATATTCATACTTTCTCTTTTCATCAGTAATCTCATCTCCTTTTCCTCTGTGATTAGTTCTGTGCGAACCTAGGTTTCCCTTTTTTAACTTTCCAAAAATTTGCTCCAAAGATCGCTCTCGGATCAACTTCTCCGTCTTAGCTGTAATTTTAGGTTTTACATCTTCACCCTGCTCTACATAAGACCGTTCTTTAAGCTCCCGTTCAAAATCATCTAAAGAATAATCTGGCCTGCTTATATCATATTCTTTGTCAAGCTCCCTCAGCCATTCTAATGCCTCTTCTACATCACCTGAAGTATGCGTTAATAAATCCAGGAAGATGTCGAGAATTCGTTCAAAATGACTTCGATATCCTTTCAAATTGTCGTATTCTTGGAACTGAAAACCTACCATATTGTAATTAACAATTGATTTTAAAATTTGTTACCCAATTACTGTCTCTACTCGTTGATTCTTTGACTCAAAATATACCAAAGTCTTTAAACCGAGATTTTTTAAAAGTTGTAGCGCCTGAAATTTGCCCTTTTCTAACTCGAAATCTACATGAGCATCAGAGTTTAATGTAATTGGTATGTTGAGCTCTATTGCTCTCTTTAATATCCAAGTACTGGGATAAAAGTCATTCATCAATTGCTTGTAATTCCCTCTTGTGTTAACTTCTAAAATGGCATCAGTCTTGGAAATGGTTTCTAGACAATCAAATACCAGCTCCTGATACCACTGTTCTTCTTCTTTGAAAAAGTAGTTGTGAGCATTAAACTTTTTTATTAAATCGAAATGGCCGATTATATCAGGCACATCAGTTGTTACCATCTTATTCACAGCTCCAAAATAGAGGCGCACCATGGATTCTATATCATCGTGAAACGAGTGCTTCAAGTAATTCTCGAAAGTACTCTTGCTTAAGTCAATCTGCAGGAAGTTATCACTGCTGTCCTTTATATAATGCACTGATCCGAGCGTGTAATCTAATTCATCTCTATAATCCTTAGGGCCAATAATTTCATCTATAAAGTCTATTTCTAAACTTTTCAAAATCTGGATTTGTCCAGAATACTTGTTGCGCAGCTCCTCAATATCTTTATAGTAAAACGGTAAGTCTTTTATGAACATATGCCAATTGGACTCCAAAGAAATTGGAGCGTGAGAGGAAAAACCGAGTACGGAATAATTTGATTGTATAGCTGTTTTTACGTAAGTCTCCAATTCACCTTTCCCATCACAATATTTACTATGGCCATGAAGATTGAACTTTTTCACATCAATAATTCAATTTTAGGTTAATTGTATTTTTTGATTTCGTGCAGTTTAGCGCACATCTCTTAAATGTAGGTAAAGAGAATAAACCCACATTGTCAGTCATATTCGAAAAACCGTATCCTTCTTCCGGAACGCCCCAAGAAAAGTCAAGATTATTATTCGAATTTTGATCGTCTATCACAGCTACCGCGTATTTGCCAACAGGCAAATTCTCAATTAAATATTGATCACCCATAGTCGCGAGGGTTGATTTTTTTACGGCCATGTGCATAAACGGATTCATCGGAAATTGATTTTCGTATTGATAAAGGAAAATAATCAAATTGCCTTCTAAAGATTCAATCTGATCGAACTCCAAGCAGATACTCATTTTAGCATCATCACCAACAGCTTCAGTATTGTAGAAGTATAATAGACTAATTACTAGGATGATGAATTTTCTCATATTCAAATTTATCGATTTGTTGCCATTTGGGATTTATTCTAGATGACAAACATCTAAATTTGCATAAAATTTTAAGCATGTCTCGATCTAGAAGAAAGGGTTCTCTCAAAATAAGACTAATGATTGCTGCAGGAATTGCAATTTTTGCATTATTCAAGTATTGCGCCAAAGCTGATTTCAATGAGATTACAGGTGAAACCCAATACGTTTCTTTGAATCAAGAGCAGGAAATTGCTTTGGGATATCAAAGTGTACCTAGAATGATTCAACAATATGGAGGATTGTACCAAGATGATGCTTTACAAAACAAAATAGATAAGATCGGTAAATATCTAGTAGAAAATAGTCCTGCAGCTACTTCCGGATATAAATTTGATTTTCATTTGTTGGCAGATGAGAAAACTGTAAATGCTTTCGCCTTGCCAGGTGGTCCTGTTTTTATTACGTATGCATTGTACAAAAGATTAGAAAACGATGATCAACTAGCAGGTGTACTTGGACACGAAATTGCTCATGTTTTAGCAAGGCATAGTTCAGAGAGAATCGCAAAAATGGAACTAACAGAAGGACTTACTGGAGCTGCGGTTGCTGCAGCTGGAGATTATAATACGGCCCAAGCAGCAGCTTTGATAGGAAACGTAGTGAATATGAAATATGGACGGGACCAAGAATTAGAGTCAGACGATTTGGGGATAAGATTTATGTTGAGCTCAGGATACAAGCCTGAAGAAATGATTGGAGTTATGGAAATACTGGACGAAGCTTCAAGCGGCAATGCACCAGCAGAATTCATGAGCACTCATCCAAGTCCTGAAAACAGAATAGAAAAAATTAAGGCTTCAATTGAAAAGTATAGAAGTTGATTAAAGCTTAACAATTTTCTTGATTTCTACTCTCTCTCCTTCCTGAATATTAAGAAAATAGGTGCCGGCAGTCAAATCTGCCAAATTGAGTTCCTTAAAATCCTCTGAGAACGCTAATTCTCTCACAATTTTCCCTGAAGTATCAGTGATTCTTAAAGTTGCAGGACTAGAATTTATCCTTTGAATGGTCACAAAAGCATCAGTAATTGTGGGATAGACCCTGAGATAATCGTGTTCGAGCTCTACAAGATTGTTAGGCTCTTCCAATGAATAAACTGGGCTTTCCCAAATTCCTCTTCCATAGGTAGCCGCTCGTAGAACTGTGCCTCCATCAATAATTTCCAATTCATTTATGATTACGTTGGGTAAACCATCATTATAAACCGACCAGGCTAGCATTGAATCATTCTTATAAAAAACACCTAAGTCTGTTCCTATATACAATCCATTTTCGGTTGTACCATCATGAATAACACAATTCACTGGAACCTTTGGTAATCCTTGAGAAATATTCGTCCATGAATTGCCGTAATCATTGCTGTAATATACTTTATCGGTCGCACCATAGCCAGAAAAAGTCACCCAGATTTTAGAAGCATCACTTTCTGAAACAGTGATATCACTGGGATATGCTGTAAATGTTGGCAGACCTGTTAAAACGGTCCAGGTACTACCCCCATCCTTCGCAATTTCGAGTTTGAATGAACCACCTACAAAGACATCTCCGGTCAATGCGTACATAGTTGTAGGTTCACTTGGACATGTAGCAATTGCGGTAACGAAGTCAAAAGTATTCAAGACACCATATGTACTCCAGGAAGAACCTTGGTCGGTTGATTTATATATTGTCCCGTTGTCCAAACCTACATAAACCGTATTTGGCACGTTCGGATTGATTTCCATTGGAACCGTCCATGAACCGAAACTTGGTAAATTGGCTTGATTGAAGGTTTGACCATTGTCATAAGATATTTGAAACCCTCCATTTTGATAGGTTGCATACACTATCCCAGGGTTCCAAGGATCAATTATGGACTCCATGCCATCAGCTAAAAGCACCATCGACCAATCGTCATTTAGATATAAGTTCTGGCCATTGTCTTGAGAGCCTATCAACATGTGCTTCGGATCTGTCTGAGAATTCGAGAATCTGTAGAGCTGCATAACATGAATTCCTTCACTAATATCTACCCATGATGAGCCATTGTTTGTTGATTTAAAAATGCCACCATCATTAATAGCGTAGAGAGTCGAATGATTTGTAGGATCGAATTTTATTTCCCTATTGTCGGCATGCACATATTTTGAACTTGGCCAACCAATCCAATCGGTTACAACGCTCCAACTCACTCCCCCATTTGTTGATCTTGATATGTCTAGATTCCCAACATAGACTTCATCAGGGTTTGTTAATGAAACTCCCAGAGCCATGTAATACCATACTCCGAAATCAGGAGTCCCCATGAAAGTCCAAGTTTCTCCAGCATCATAGGATACCTGAAAACTTCCATTATTCTCCCATGCATAGACTCTATTCGGGTCTGCGGGTGTTGTTTCTATGGCGATATCAGTAGATCCAGAGTATTTGGGCACCCAATTATTTCCTCCATCGGTTGATTTCCATATCCCGCCAGACCTTCTTGTAACAAGTATAGTATTAAAGTCATCCGTTTTAAAAGCGATATCAAGAGTTGGTGCTGAAATGACCTTTGTCCAGGTAAGTCCAGCATCAATTGTTTTGTATAGTCCATCACTTGCAGTCGCAAACAGAATATTTGGGTTTTGGGGATTGATCAACATTTGGAAGATTTGGATGTTATTGCTAAACTGGTAAGACAAGCCGGTAACGTTCCAATTCTGTCCACCATCAACAGATTTCAAAACACCAGTTGTGTAAGTGCCTCCCCAATGCACATTCGTGGCATTGGGATAGCCATACCCATCTCCTGTCGCTATATACATGACGTCTGGGTCCAAAGGATTGATGGCAATATCAGTTACGCCTAGATTAGGCAACAAATCAGTATTTGATGACCAATTGAGTCCTCCATCAATAGTTTTCCATAATCCTCCATTTGGTGCTCCAACCCACATTATTTGGGAATTTGATGGATGAAATTCCATACAATTAAGACGCCCTGCCCCTCCGCTAAAGTTGGGAATTTTATCGGGACCCAAATATGACCAGTCGCCATCATAATTATTCTTTTGACTTTGAAAAAACTTAACCTTCTCATATTCCTTGAGAATTTGTTTCACAGGAACTGCGTCTCCGCTAGGATAGACTCTAGGACCATAAAAATTGCTCCATCGATTGAACATTTTCGCCTCCTTGCTCGATGGTGAATTTTGAGAAATCTCAGATGCTTTATAATCTTGAATTATTTGATAAAAATTTTGATTCTGAGCCAAACTCAAATATGGGCAAGCCAATATAACGAATAAAAAAAACAGATATCTCATTCTAAGGTTTTTGTAAAGTTAGCGTTATAGGCGGAAAAACCAACCTTAACAATGATTCAACGATAGTTTTGAAAATCAAGGGACAAATGTTCAGAATATTTCAAACGGAAAATTCTTATTTACCCTCTCATGGTTTATATTTGAATGTATTTTCAATATTTTATTATGAGACTCGGGCAGATAGCAAGAAAATATAAGGTTAAACCCAAGGAAATTCTTGAAAGTTTAAAATTAGAATATGAGGTCGAATTAGACGAAAATCCTAATCTTAAGCTTACGGATGACCAGCTAGAATACTTGGATGAAAAATTCAAAGTTGAAGAGGAAGTGACTGAAGAGCCGGTCACAATTGGCAATCCCTACAAAAAGGAGGAGGAAGTCATTGAAGAGAAAGCGGCAACGGTAAACGATGAAATTGAAGCTAAAGAAGATGTGGTAGTTGAAGAACCTGCTAAAGTGGATTCTGAAGCTCCAAAGACGATAGAAGAAATAGAACAAGCAGTTTCTGACTTTGTGCCCGAAGAGTTAAGAGAATCTGCAGAGGTTATTAAGGCTCCAAAAATCGAACTACAAGGCCCTAAGGTGGTTGATAAAATTGACTTGCCCGATTCAATGCTCAATGATATGATAGAAGTTGACGGTGTAATGATTGACCGCAAAGAATATCAACGAAAGAAAAGGGCTGAAAAAGACAAAGAAAGAGCGGAAAGAAGGGCTAAACGACTCGAAGCTAAGAACAAAGCTGAACGAAAAAAGAATAGTGATGATTCCCTTTCATTTGAAAAGAACAGAGAGAAGGAGATTGAAGAGGAGCGAAAGAGAATAGAAAAGAACAAAAAGAAAATTAAGGAAGAAAGAAAGAAGCATTACTTGGCCCAACATGCTCCTAAAGCCAGTACAACATCCAGCAAGAAGAAAGCCAACGCAAGTACAAACACCCAACAAAAGGATGAAGAACTGTCTGTAGAATCTATTGAAGCGGCATTTAATAGTGATTCCCAGCCGCAATCAGAAGAACGAAAACTTACTTGGTGGCAGAGATTATGGAAGTGGTACAACACCTAACTAATCACTTCAACCTGTATACTGGATATTGTAAATGAGTATCTTCATAAAATTGAGATCTTTCATATATGAATCTCAATTGTCTTTTACGGCTTACAGCAAATTCAGGATCTGTATTCTTTTTGGTCTCAAATTCGGTTCTTAACAATGGCTTTTCTAACAACAAGCCTTCTGCAAGAGGTTCAAAACTGAATGGAGAAAACCACTCTTTTTGTTGGAGACAATAATCAAAAAAATTCCAATTAAAATAGGAATCATGTGCTTGCGGCTCCAATGTCTCAATG
>JALEGO010000262.1 GCA_022763165.1 Flavobacteriales bacterium | reverse complement strand
GAAGTTCACGGACTCTTTTTGAATGTACCGATGAATATCACAAACACTTCATGGGCAGTGAACAACGAAATGACGTATCATAATGATTTGGAAAGAGTTGCTAAATTCTCTCAATACGATAATCATGGTCAACCAGAATGTTTTTCAAAAGAGCATAATGTTCCGACCTCTATCCTTTGGGCTGATATAGATAAGCCAAACGCAAAAATTGTAAATGCACTACCAAATGAATGTTTATTTATTGATTTTGATCTAAATAAATATGTACCCGCCACATTCAATGAATTCTTTCTAACTCCTGGGTATGTAGGAAACTCCTACCAAATAAACTCTCAGGAACTGCAAATCAATCAGAATTTTCCAGCAGGTAGGTATAAATTGAGCTTTTGGGCCAAAGGATTAAATGGTCAGCTTAAGTTGAATGGCAGTGTAATCGAAAGCATACAAGCAGGCAGTGAATTTGAGTTCATTGAAGTTGAAATAAATTATAACTCAACTATCAATTTATTATCATTGAGTGGAACAGGAATCATTGATGAAATTCGTATACATCCACTCGATGCACAAATGATAACTTTTTCTTATGATCGCAATCATAAGACTCTTATAGGAACGTCCACAATTCAGCATCAGAAACAGACTTTTGAATATGATGACTTCATGAGATTGAAAAACATCTTTGACTCGGAGGACAACCTATTAACAAATAATGAATACATCTACAATGAAGCGATTACTGGACTAAATGTTATTAAAAAGCATACGGCAAGGTCGCCAGGATTTAACCATGAATCTCAATTGCAGTCAAATAGTAACATCAACGAAGTACTTCACGAAATCCAGTATATAGATGATTTTGGAAGAATAATCCAATCCATAGCTGTAGGTGATTCTCCAAGTGAAAAGGATATCGTCTCAATTCATGATTATGATGCCTTAGGTAGGGAAAAGAAACAGTATTTACACTTCACTGCCACTTCAAATGGAGGCTTATATAGGGGGAACGCTGAATTGTTACAAAACTTGTTTTATGGAAGCCTCAGCTCACATGCCTACTCGGAAAACAGCTTAGAAAATGCTCCAGGGGGTAAACTTGTGGAAACTGGCCATCCTGGATCCGCCTGGAAAATTGGTTCAGGTCATGAGATCAAGAATGATTATAGGTTTAATTACCCGAAAGAGATTAGGCTTTTTAATTCTTTTGGTGTTTCAACTACTACGTACGCCTCCAATCGACTGAGAGTAGTGCAAACTGAAGATGAGAATGGTCATAAGACTACTACCTATATGGATCAATCCGGAAGAACGATCATGACAGATCAATCTGGTGCGAAGACCTATTTTGTATTTGATGATTTTGGTAGAACGAGGTTTGTAATTCCACCCATGGCCTATAAAGAAATGGAGAATACAGGAATTTACAATTGTAATATTCCAAGTATCCAGAATGCAATTTATCACTATGTTTATGATAATCTGGGAAATGTGATTCGGAAAAAAATTCCTGGAAAAAATGTAGAATTGACTTTTTATGACCGACTGAGTCGACCAGTATTAACAATTGATGGTAAAGGAAAAAAGTCTTTTATTAAATATGACATTCTCGGAAGATCAATAGTCACTGGATTATATTCAGGTTCAGCTATGCCAAGTATTAGCGATAGCTTATATGAAGAAGAGAGCACCACAAATTTCGGCTACACATTGAATAACTCTTTTCCAAGTAATCAAATTACAGTATTGGGAGTGGATTATTATGATCACTATGATTTTGACAGAGATGGCATTGTTTCTGCTCAAGAATCATATTACAAAGACCCTCAAGATACCTTCAATAATGAATTCTTTGATCATCCTATTAACAAAATCACTGGATCTTTAATTGCCTTCTTCGAACCAGGTAGCGATTCAGTTGATGGTTATACTGTGACTAAATCATATTATGACAGTAGGTTGAGACCTATTCAAAGCAAAATGATTAACAGAACTGGAGTAGAAGATATGGTTTTTAACCTTTATGATTTTAAAGGAAATATAATCAAAACGAGTAAGCTGCATCGCTCAAATCTAACAACCACAAATTCTTTTATAATAAGTAAGGATTATGAATACGATCATGGTGGCAGATTATTGAAAACTTTTGTTCAAATCAATAATGGACCCAAGAATTTGGTGTCTTCTAAAAGCTACAATGAAAAAGGGCTGTTAAGTTCGAAAAAATTAGGCCTGGATTCCTTGGGGTTGAATTATCTGCAAAAACTAGATTATACATATAATGTTCGTAATTGGTTAACGGGTATTAATGACATTGATGCCAATTGCGGTGCGTTTGATAAATTTGAAACGCCCCAAATAGGGGAGTATACATCTAGAAGCGTGTCTAATATCTATAGAACAAAAATGCCAAAGAATGTGGATAATGATCTTTTCTCGATGCGCATTGCTTATAATCAAACAAGGCACGCGGATGCATTGTTTGACGGTAATATCTCCGAGGTAACCTGGCAAAATGAATGTGGCAGTATTGCTCGGCATTATGACTTTTCTTATGACTCTCGAAATCAATTGATCGCTGCAAAATATTATGAAGGGACTGATTTAAATAATTTGGTAGAGACAGATGAGTACAGTATGTCTGCAAGTTATGATTTGAATGGTAATCTATTATCCTTGAAAAGAAACGGTCAAGGAAATGAAATTGATAACTTGTCTTATACTTATAATTCAGCGAATCATTTGATCCAACTAGAAGAATTGGCAGATTTGTCTAAAGGTTTTCAAAGTCAGTTTAACAGTGCTAGTTTTCATTATGATCTTAATGGTAACCTTTCCAGAGATGAACATAAGGGATTAGATGTAAATCATAACTTATTCAACCTACCGAATACTTTTGCTTTTGATTCGGGAGACAGTATTCAAATACAATTTGATGCAAGTGGAAAAAAACTTGCCAAACTGACTAAAGAAAACGGTCAAAATAACTGGATGAGGAAAGATTATTTTGGAGAATTTGAATATGTCGATGGTAATTTAGAAGCCATTTATTTTGAAGAAGGCCGCATTGTTCCTATTGGCTCAAAATGGCAGTTTGAATATGTAATTAGGGATTACCTGGGTAATATAAGGCTTTCGTTTGCTGATTTGAATGAAGATCAAAAAATTGATATCAATGATAATGAGGTTCTTCAAGAAAATCATTACTATCCATTTGGTATGACTATGGAAGGTCCATGGCAACAAATTTCAGGTACTGAAAACGCATACCAATATAATGGAAAAGAAATGAATAATGACTTTGGGCTTAGATGGTTAGATTATGGCGCAAGGTGGTATGACCCTGCAATAGGTAGATGGCATTCAGTTGATCCATTGGCAGAAAAATTCATGAATTGGAGTGCATATAATTATGTTTTTAATAACCCCGTTAGGCTAATAGATCCAGATGGTGCTGCTCCAAACGACCCAATTGAACAATATCGTCAATTGTTCCAGAGAGTTTTTAAACAAGCCCCTAAGAGTGTGGCGAAAGCCTTATTCTTAAGGCTTCAAAGTCTCAGAGAAAGTAGGAAATATGGAATGCAAGAAATGCAAGCTGACGACTATTTTGAACCTATTACTGGCGTAGGCCAGGGGGCTTTGTATCGTAGTGGGAGTATTGCAACCAACGACCTCAAGGGAATAATATCATTGAATATCAACGGAATAAGTGTTAAGGGGCGAATTGGTGGCTATAAGAAAAAGTATTCGAGTCTTACGAACGTGTCTAGCATAGTATTCAACTCAGGTAGGTTAGGTAAAGGGACATCAGGAGGTACGACTCAGGCCGTATCAGGTTTCCAGATTGAACTTAAGAATTCAAAAACCTCGGTAGCTTACATTTTGATTCAAGATAAAGCCATTTTTGAAGCCATAAGAGATAGTTATTATGCCGCGATTGAGAAAGAGTTTCAGAAATTATTGAATAGCAATCCAGAATTGTCTGATTACTATGAGCTTATGAAAGCTTATCAAGATGCGATGGATGAGTACAATAAAGTAAGGGCCTTAAACGCAAGAGAGAAATCGGAAAAACAACAATCGAAATATGATGCGGCTGCCAGTCGCTATGAAAAAACCAATGAGAGATTTAAAAGTTTGCAACGATCTTTTTATAGAAAGTACCCGAATTGATGTAGTTTTCGCTTCAGATCTAAATCTAAACCCATTTGATAAAAAAGGAGCGTATGCTCCTTTTTTAATTAAAGACATGATTTACGCTCGATAGTTTAACAAGATATACTCTCCCAAGTTTTGATCTCTAGAAAGACCCACTTTCTGTCGTACACGTTGTTTAGCCTTTTTGGCGCCATTTTCAGTAATTCGCAGAATCGAAGCAATTTCCTTATTTGAGAGTTTGAATAAATCTAGCGCAATGATTTTTAAATCAGTCTTTGTAATATTTTCATAATCCGAGGATATGTTATGAAATTTTATATTGTAGGCGGTTTCGGTGTTGAGAAAGAGTTCGACCCAATCATCGCTTTTTTTCAAGCGCTCAATGATGGATTGTTCATTGAGTACACTTCCTGAATTCAATTGCTTTATTTCCTTTTCACGGTACCTAATCATTTCCTTCAAATGGTCAATCTCGTCTTGATTTGATTTCAATTCCTGGGCTTTTGTTTTCTTCAAATGAGTGAGAAGATATACCAATAGTATGACTAAAAGAATAAATGTTATTGCAATAATCGTGAGGTACTTTATTTTCTCATCCAGACTTTTTTGTTCTCTTAAGTTGAGGTCATTCTTATACTTAAGTATTTTATTTTCTGCTGTAAGAGCAGATTCTCCTGTTACTAAGCCTATTTGAATTGAATCAATGTAATTCTGGATTGCCATTTTCTTTTCCAAATGGTCCAAAGCCTTTGCATCATTGCTCAGTTTTTTGTGAATCCTCCAATATGACTCATGAGCATGTTCCAGTTCAAGTTGTGTTTCTCTTTTACTTAAGTAGTCAAAAATTGAATCCTCAATAGCTAAACACTGATCATAATTCTTTTGAAGTACCAATGTTTTAACCAACTCAGCATAAACCTCTGAAACCCTTTTTATGCGCTTTTCTCTTTTTAACTCAGGAAGTACCTCAAGACAAATTTTCTTGGCTTCATAAAGGTCATTTTTAGCAATACTTGCTTTAATCAGTAATGATTTTGAATAATATGAATCTCCCTCTTTTTTACTCCATTCTAAACCTTTATTAAGTTCATCTATAATGCCATACACAGCCGTTAGGTTATCGAAGTCTAATTGCGCAAGTCCTTCATAATACTTCTTCTTGAAGTAGAAAATGTCCTTTCGGAAATCCTCATCAATATCTTTAAGAATATTTATTGCTTCCTGAGGTCGGTCAAGTTCAAGGTATTGTTTGGCTAATTCAATTTTTGTATGAGTTATGAAGTAGCTGTTTTTATTGATCAAGCAATGATCTAGATATTGATTTAGATTATTAATAGATAAGTCATACAAACCGATAGAATTGTAGGATTTATAGAGATCGAAGTATAGTCTATATTTCAAGATGTCTCGATTGTTTCGAATGTACTTCTTCTTTTCTTTGAAGATCTTAATCACATCAGAGTAATCGCCTATCTCAAGTTGGTACCTTTGTATCTCGTAATATATTTCCAGAATATTGGAAGTGTCATGAATACTTCGAGCAATGTCAAGACACTGATATAGTGTATCAGTAAATGGCCTATTGCCAAAAAGATTATGTCCAATGGCCATCAAAGCTTCAATTTGACCTGGTCGATCCTCTAAGTTCTCAAATGCTCTT
>JALEGO010000031.1 GCA_022763165.1 Flavobacteriales bacterium | reverse complement strand
CAGAACCCTCTTTTTGTTTCTAAAATTCAGGAATAAAAGTAAAGTGATACAGGATAGTACAGCTGCTCCAGACAAGGCTGCGATTCTTTGATAATCTGATATCTTTTTCTCTTTGGTCAATACTAGGTTTTCGGCCGTTATCTTTTCATTTTCCTTTTCCTTAATCGTGGTTTCAAACTTTGTTTGCATCTCAATAATGTGGCGTTCCTTGATAAAAGAAGATATACTATCTCTTAACATCATATAGCGCCTCAAATATTTATGACTTTTCACCACATTTCCTGTCTTATCATACTGCTGATATAAATACTGGAGCCCTTCAATTTCCTCGGCTATAGAATGCGTTTGCTTTGCAATTTCAACAGCATTTGTAAATGCTTTTATGGCCTTTTCGTATTGACCCAAAGTATCATACAAAACACCTTGATTCAAATAAGTATGATACGCCCATGGTTGCATCCCCTCTGACTTTTGAAAAGCCAAGGCTTTATCGTAAGCGGCTTTTGCCTTATTAAAGTCACCCATATGAAAATGAAGTTCTCCTAATCGTAAATCCTTCTTAGCTTTGGATCTAGGGTCCCAGGATAGCTTTAATGAAGAATCAATCTCACTGATGATATCGTAAACCTCTATTGCTTTTTTTTGCTTTGAAAGCAAAGAAATAATGTCTAATTTGATGGAGATTATCTCTTCATGGTCTCCACCGTTTTTCTTGAGCTCTTCAGACCTTTTCAAATATTCAAGGCTTTTTTCATCGTTATTTTGTTTAGCATAAACAACACCTATTCCATGCAGAACATATGAAAGTCCAGTCGCATGATTGGCATTTCTATAATACTCCTCTGCTTTTCCAAAGTACTCCAGGCCCAGATCAAAGGCTCCTATTTCTATATATGCTGCCCCCAAGTTAAATTCCGCTTGCGCAAGAGCCTCGAAGTCTTTGTTGTTTTTGAAAGCTTCAATACATTTAAAAAAGTGGTCAATTGCCGTTATAAAATCACCTGAAAGCGTATGACTAAATGCAATTGAAAATCTCGCATAACCAGCTAAAAGCTCATCTCCTCTGGAGATTGTTTTCTTCATTGCCTCTACTCCTTCATCATATTTACCCATTGTCATGAGCGTTTTTCCAATGTTCCAGTTGATATATGGAACATGAACTGAAGCTGTGTCCAGCAATTCTAGCGCTTTTTGATGCGACTTTAATGCTTCATCCCATTTGCCTTGTTTTAATAGTATCCTTCCTATATTGCTGAAGTTCAAGGCAACATCTTCATCCATTGAGAGCTCACCAAAGAGTTCATTTGATCTTTCATATATAACTAATGCAGAATCAAAGTCTCTAGAATCGTAAAAAGCATGAGCGAGTTCTGCATAACCAAGAGCCTCCATACTTTTGTCACTACTTTCCTTGGCATATGTTATGGCTTGTCTGCCATACATTTTGGCGGAGTCTAAGTCTATCGCCCTGTAGGCAAAACAAAGTCTATGTAATGACCCGATAATAGTACTATCCACCTTGCTTGATTCAACGACATTTATTAGGCTATCAATATTTGGACGGATTGCTTTATTTCTGGATCTCCGGTGCTTGGTCTCTGAATATGATGTGGATGAAAAAAACAACAAAAAGACGAGCAGCAAACAGTAGGAAATGGACTTTCGCATCCCCAAATATAATCAAGCTATTTAAACTGAAAATCAGTTTAAAATGTATGTGTTATAAGTGAAATCTATTACTTGCTTACTTTTGGCGGCAACATCTATCTCAAACCGAATGTCATTTTCGTCATTAATATGACGTGGAACTTTTGCTTTCTTTTTGAGTTTTCCTGATGCGGGGAGATCCACAATTTCACCAAAAATAGTCTTATGAATATTGATCTTTGCTGCTTCAGGCTTGTGATTTTCAATTGTGATCTTACCCTTAACGGTTACCAGATCGTACCAAGGCGCATTATCCGTTTTGTATGGATATCTTTTTTTCCGCTCTTGCTTTTTCTTTGTTGTGAGGTCTTCAGAAACAAAAACATCTATTGCTTCAGTCATTGGTAAATGTAGTGTTCCTCCTTTCGGTGTATATTTAACCCGATCCTGACTCAGTGGTTCCAGCTGTCCATTTTCACTTGAAACCAATAAGGCTGTGCCTGTGGTAAAAGGAAAATCCGATTTATTGGCAATTTTTAATGAATGGTGAACAGGTATTTCTGATTGCCTTCCCAAGTTCAAATGACGCCAACTTCCTCTTAGTCCATAACCGGAAGTCTTGAGATTACAGGTATATTCATGGGCTACTGGACAATTGATCTCAAATATGTCATAGAAACCCCTTCCTCCCTTTTTCAAGCTGACATTCTTAGCGGTATAAAAGAACATATCTTGACTTTGATTGGCCTCTATAGATTTGATTGTCTCTGTGTTTGTGCTATGGTTTTCAACTGGAACGAAGTTCGAATTGTTTTGATAGGATCTAATGGAGTTGCTAAACTGATTCAAGTTCATAGAATTAAGTGGTTGGTAATTCAGGTCTATTTTTCCTATGAACTTAGAAACCTCTTTCGATCCATATAGGGGGGATAACTCTGTAGCATATTTAAAATTGGGTACTCCTACCACAAAATTGACATCGGAGTTTTCAATATCCTCTGCATCATTAATAAGTGTTGACCTTAAGATAATTTTCGCCTTATTGTTTTTTTGCAACTCAATAAAATACCCTGGAATCCATGTAATCCCTTTTGTTAAATACATCATCTCGAGTTGATCCTTTTCGAGTTTGTCAAAAAAATCTATTTGCAAAACGGGCTTATAGGATATATCTTCTACCCGTTCCACAGACTCATATGTTGGTTTTTCTTCAAATCGCAAATTGAGTATTTCCCTATAATTTATCGTTAAAAACATATTGTCCTTCGATTCTAAACTGATTAGATCTCCTTCAAACCACAACAGTCTCCCAGATACCCTTCGCTCAATTGATTCAGAACCCAAAGTTCTTTTATAAAGAACTTCAACTCTTTTGCCAATGTTCTTGTTTAATATGGAACGTAAGTCTTTCGCTTTCAATTCCCGTTCCTTGAAGGAATGAATTGTGTCTGAGAAGCTACTAACACCCGCAAGATTCTCGTTTTTTGAAAAAAACCAAAAAGTGCCTAGAAGCGCTTTTGGTAAGTCTTCATCGAGATAGAGTCTTTTCTTGTTATATTTCTTTAGATCAGCGTTTTTGATGAAAAAACCGCTTCCATCCTTGAATACAGAGACGGATTTGTTTTTGAATTTTACTTTTTCCTCAATAAAAATCGAGGAAATTGATAGCGAGGACATAACTATTATCAGTCCTAAAATTGGTCTTGTCAGTTTCATTTCTGTTTGTTTTCATGTTATCGATGTTGAAACTAGCACGAAACCTTTACTAAATAAAGGACTAATGAGTGAACATGCGGTTTGACTTAGGAAAGAATTGATTTCAATTTGAATACTTAGAGCATAAAATCGCTATTGGATAATTAAACAATACCTATTGCTCATTTTGACTATTCTCGTATGGAGGGTTTGTGTACCTTAGAATCAAATCAATAAATTATGTTTGGCTTATTCAAGAAAAGTAAAAAAAGAGGTACTTCTAAAGGGGGATCAACAATATATGAATATGAGGAAACTCAAGAGGAAATTGGAGCGGATCATTTAAGTGTTGGCAATGAAAGCAACATTGAAGAAATCAGTGATCATATCGAAAAGTATATTGGTAAAATAGAATTCGTTTATCATGAACTCATCTCCCCGCTTGTTCATATTGATATACATGTGGTATTGCCAACCCCAGAGAGAAACTTTTACACCTTAGTCACGTCAGGCATGAGCGACCGCGCTATGAATATACCGTCAAAAGAACTCAAAGGTTGGGAATATGCGGAATTAATGTTGTGTTTGCCTCCAGAGTGGAATATCAAACAAGAAATGTTAGAAGAAGAGGAAAACTACTGGCCAATAAGAATGCTAAAATTTATGGCAAGGTTTCCACATGAATATAACACCTGGTTATCTTTTGGTCACACCATCCCAAATGGCAACCCTCCAGATCCTTTCAATGATGATGTGGACTACACTTGCGCTCTTGTAAACTTTCCAGCAATGGTCAATGATGTCGAAAAGTTTTTTGAGCTAAAAATTAATGATGAAAAAACCATAAAGTTTTTTGGTTTGATGCCAATCTTTGAATCTGAGATGAACTTCAAGTTAGAGAAGGGGACAGATGCCTTAAATGAGCTCTTCGATCAACACTTTGTTACAGAGCTTATTGATAAGAAAAGAAAGAGTGTTGTGTAAAAACTTGTATTTTTTTGCGACTTTTTAGGAAGATCTTCGTTTACATAGTAAAAAGAACGTTATGAAACGAGAGATCAAAGAATCAAAGTGCACCTGTGAAAATTGTTCTTGTGAAAAATGTGATTGCAAGAATTGCAGCACAAGTGACTGTAAGTGTGAGAAGTGCGACTGCAACTGTGAATGTTGCCAATAATAATCTTGGGGGCTTAAGCCCCCAAATCCTAATAGATGCTATCTGTAAAAGAAATATGGTACGAGTTTTCAGAAAAGCTGTTGGGATTTATTCAATCCAAAGTTGAAACGGATGAAGATGCGCAAGACATCTTGCAAGATGTTTTTTTAAAAGTATCGCTGAAATTAGATTCCTTCGATCCAGGCTCAAATCTGAATGCTTGGCTTTACACGATAACACGAAATCAAATCAATGACTTTTATCGTGAACGCGGAAAAAAGAAAGTACCTGAGATACCAGTTGAAGACAAACAACCGCTCCCTTTCTGCTGTTTGGATCCGCATATAGCATCCCTTCCTGAAAAATATAGGAAAGTCATTTTCCTCAGTGAGGTAAAAGGACTTAAACATGCAGAAATTGCAGCATCCTTGGGGCTAAGTATTTCAGCTATTAAGTCCCGTGTGGTGCGTGGAAGGGAATTATTGAAAAACAAGTTCGTGGAGTGTTGCAAATACCATCTCAATGCGGAGGGCAAATTAGTTGGTGAGCCTGATTGTGATTCAGAGCACTGTAATTCGTAATAGACCTAAGCCTATCATCTCACGTTTGCATTTCTTGTGATGGGTTCAATGAGTTCGGTAATATCTGGGTCAATAACTGGACTGTTTGCATAAACACCCATGCATCCCACATTAACAGGAGTGGCAACAACATTGTCAATAGGAGCAATCGCAGAATTTACCAATTTTACATTCGAGAGATATAAACTGCTCGGCCTAACTTGAATGCAGTTAAAAGCTCCTGTTTCGATCCTAGCATTACTAATCTGTATTGACTCAAAAGCATTTGGAGAAGATATAGAAAAAGGAGTGTTCGTGGTCTGTTTGTAATTTCCGCTGATATAGAAGTTGGTATTTGTGCCACCCCTTCTTATAGTGAACATGTTGTCTGCAGCTGTTGATTCGCAAGATTCACAATGAAAGTATACTTCACCAGTGCCTGCTTGGTTTGTTCTCCAGTCAAGGAATTCGCCAGAGCTTACTTTAGCAGAGCCTAATTTGATGAATACCTTAGTGCCATTTCTAATTGTATTTCTATTAATTTCCATCAACGGGACTGTTGAAGTAGATAGATCTATGATATTATCAATAGTTATTTTATACGTACTATTAGTTGCATTGTCATCAAAGTCGTTCATTCTGAGAATTTTGGTAGATAAGAACGAATTCTCTTTAATTATAAGGTTGCCGATGTTATAATTAGCAATTACAGAATCCTGGGCACCAATGGTTGCTATAGAAACTAAATTCCAAGAGCTACCACCAAAAGTGGCGCTTCGAAGACCCTGTGCTCTTGTTATGGTTGCATTTTTTATATTATAGAAACATTGTGAGTTTTTAATACCAGCCATCACTTCTTTTACCTCGTTTCCCGCATAATTGGCAAAATCAACCGTGTAACTAATTGTTTCTGCGCCTCCATAGAATCGAGCACCTCCAGAAGAATAGTCCGCATATTTTAGGTTACAAATGAAAGAACCCACCGTGTCTCCTGTATTGACCAGGTACCTTGCTTCGATTCTATAGGCATCGAATTCAACCGTTGGTAAGCCGTTTGCGTTGTCAATACCAAACACCTGGCAATCCCTTGTATTGTAATTTTCACGTTCCAAGTTGAGATTGCCCTTAACGAGTAACCTTGTGGCATTGCCCGTGGCTTCAAATAGTATCCATTCAGCAGCAGCAGCTGTGGTCTTTTGCAAGATTGTTGCTCCCGGATCAAAATAAAACTGACCATTAAACCACAAATTCGGATCGTCAACCCCAATTTCAATATCCTCTCCTGATCCGGCATCACCTACTGTATAAGTGCCAGGGAATACATGTACTAAGTCACCCTCCTGAACACTGTCCATAGCTTGCCAAGGGTTGCAGAAAGGTCTTGAAGGATCACCAACCCTAGCTGTCCCCGAGCATGTTTCACTTTTAGAAACATACCAAATGCGCCCGTGGTTTATATTTATTATATCGGATAAATCAGCCTTGTGTATAACTCCGTTGGGATCAACAGTAAGAACAGTGTCCAATGTAACATCGTTCTCTAACCCTTCTAGCTTAACGGGATCAGATGCTGCAGCAACGTGCAAGATGTTTGAAGCACTTGAAGTTCCAATTCCAACATTTCCATTGTCGTCAATGATCATTCTTTCTGATCCATCTGTGTCAAAGCGAATGGTATTGTCATCATCTGTTTCTTCCAGTTGAATCTTCGTGTTTTCGTCTTCATCCGTTATTCCGATACCATCATCTATTATAATATTTTGGGTTGCAACATGATCGCCAAGGTTGTCTCCAATTATACTGTCTAATACATAGTTATCACATGGTATTAGTGTCACATTTGTGCCGACTCTAGCCTTAGTTAAATTAGTGTTACACATGTAGACGTTGATTGGCACAGCATCACTTTCGATAAGAGGAAACACGCCATCATTCTCAAAGACAGCATTCTCAATATAAAGATCGTGAGTGCTATAAATGACTGGAGTGTTGACTTGGTCGATTTTATACTTTCCCTTGATAATCATCCGGCTATCCGCGCTAAAATTCGCAGATGTCCGAATAGCTGGATCATCAGTTACGCGACAATAATCACAATCAATTAGAATTACTGAAGAGTCCCGCACCAGTTGCAAGTTATTGTCATGATAAATATTATATCTGACATCTGCATTTTCGATAGAGTAGTTCAAATTGGAACTGTAAAAATCAGCGTTTCCATCAAGATTCCCCCGGAACATATATAGTATCAATTCTCCTTTGGCTTGTTTAACGGTAAAATTGATGTTGGTATTCAAATAGTTAGCCCTAAAGAAATTACTTCCTTCAAAGTTGGATATCCTCTGATTGTAATTTCTATCATTAATCTCTTTGTAAGATTCATAAACCCCCACATTTACATTTATGGTGGATAAATTAAATGTGTCATTGTTATTGCCTGTAAGCCCCCAAAGCCCTCTTTTAAACCTGTCTTGATCATTATTGAGGTAGTGATCTACATTTATAGTGACATCCGTAGTTTCTTTGCCCAGAGCTCTGGCTAACACAACGTTTTCGGTATACCTATTGGCATTCGAATTAATGTCTTCAGTATATTCCACTTTAGAGACATCGAAATTAAAAGTTCTTGCACCTACCGAATAATAAAAACCATTGGCTAAAAAAGTCAAGCTATTTGCTTTGATTTTCACATCTCTGAAATACGAGCTGAAAGGTCCAAAGCCGTTAGGCCCATAAAAAGTAACGTTATCTCTAACAAAGTTTAGGCTATTCACATCAATATTCAGAGTAGAAGATGTGTCTGACAATGTGGAGTTGATGAAAGAGCTTGTTCTTAGCAAAGTATCTCCATTTAAATCGATTGGCCCAACTATTGAAAGGCCTCCTCCTGAAGTTTGAAATAATGGGACATTAGTATAATTGGAGAGTGAACCGGTAAAATCAGATTTGTATAATAGGTCTTCGCCAATAAAAGTATTGCCTCCTGAAAAATAATCATTGGCATCCGCAATTATAGCAAGTTGCGTTGAATCATTATCCGGAATTATCGAATCTAAGGTCGCGTATGGGGCAAACACATTTCCTATTTCAGCAATGCTGTCTATGCCGTCAATCCTCAAATATGCAACTCTGCCCTGAGTTAACCTTTGCCATCCATTCACACCAGCCAGGCTTCCATCTTGTTCTGATGACCAAAAGTACCTCCCTTCAGTCAATCCCAATTCTGTTGGATTATTTAAAGGAAAAGAATACGTTGTGGTATCCCAACTCATCGAGTCCGTTTTATAAATAATCCCTTGACCATCAAATCTACCTTGAATCAAAGAATCGAGTAAGCTATCCTTTGGAAGTTCAATCATGGTGCCGTCTGTTGCAAGGCCCAAAATATAGTTTGAGGATGTTTTGGATAAAGCAGCTTCAGTAAAGTTTCCTTGGGCATACTTATTAAATCTGAATAAACCCTCGCTGGATATTTCTCTTACCTGGTGACCAAAAGTGGAAGATTCATCATTGATACTTCTTGCTCTAAGTTCAAACTTAGCTACAGGATAGCTGTTGACGGGAGTTAAACCAGTAACTTCATATTCATGAAACCAGGAAACCCTATTACTGCCGTTACCGTCAGCTCCTTGAACCTGTATTTCGAGTAATTCATCCCCGACAATTAGGCCTGAAGGAGCTGTAGGGTAACCTCTGAACCTTCTAAAAACGTTTCTGGGAACACCTGTATTGTTGTTCGCATAAGAATTGTAGAACCTTGCTGTAGTATGTTCTCCAGATAACTTCATCAACCCATTTCCACTTGCGAATTCTCGAGAAGCATATCCGGGATCGGCTGGGTAAACAGTGTTCAAACTATCAGCCCAACCAATATTCAAGGTATAATTATTATTGTCCCAATAGAATTGTTGTTGATTCTCCGAGAGACTTCCATTGTCATCCGCAAAAATGACTGATGTAGGAGTGAACAAGCTGTCATTCAGCACTTTTTGCACTGCAGAATCCGCAATGCTTTCCAAATCCTGTGTATACGCTGTCCCGCCTTCATGAGCACTCAAATCATATCCAGAAAGCGTTAGAGAATCAATATCAGTATTTATGCTGCTCAAATCAACGGATGTTGAGTCTCCATTTTGGATGAATAGTTCAAGTCTTGATCCATTTAATTTGGCGGAATCCAAGTTTTGGTTATCTGTTCCAGGGTTATTGAATACTGATAAATCCACTGAAGCGGAGTCTCCTTTTTCAATAAAAACTTCAAGTATATTTCCATTGAGTTTCAGTGAATCGATGTCTTGTAATTCATTCGTTGAATCGGCATCAGCATCTTGAAGTGAACTAAGATCCACAGCAGCAAAATTTCCATTTTCAATATAAATGTTTAACTGACTTCCGTTTAGGGTGGCTGAATCTAAATTTTGATTATCGGTATTTATGCTATCTCTTAGTTCTGAGATTAGTAGGCTATTATTGAGAATCTCATTTGCCAAATTGAGCCAAATGAAGTTTACCGCACTATCACGAATAGATTGTAAATTGACGGAAACAGTCATCGAATCTTCATAAACAGACAAATTATAACCACTTAGCATTACACTGTCAACGTCTGTGTCTGCCGTTTCAAATAGATTCAAAAAGTTAGTGTCCAATAACAAATTTTGAAAGACTATTGACGTCATACTATCCGTATGAAATGTGTTATACAGCAAGGTATCCCCATAATTATAAATCATAGAAGTTATGGTATCGATAAAATTTTGAGTTTGAATAGATGAATCAAACGCTTGATTGTAGATATTTTGAACAAACGCACCAAGATTCGGAATTGAATCAACATCAATCCTTGATGAAAGATCTTTATAAGTCATGTAGCGAATGCTCCCTTGACTTGGGTCAACGACAAGAAGTGTACTATCGTTGACTTGAAATTTCTTAAAATTCTCAACGCGCAAAGGGTCAGAATTGTTTATAGGTACGATATGTAAGGGATTAGTTGGACTTAGAGTTCCAACTCCTACGTTTTGCCCTTTGACGGTCCATGAAATGATTATCAAAAATAAGGTTAGATACTTATACATTTCTTGAGAAATTTGTGTGAAAATTTAAAGAAATGAGATGTTAGATAAGCCTTTTCACAAACTAATTATCAACAAGTCTCCTGGTACTTGAACCCATAAATCTATAAGCGTCTGATAATCTACGCTTTGTCAATTACTCCACATCGGCACTTCGAATAAAAGTGGTCACCTGTTCAGTGACATCAGCATCAACTGTTGCGGTGTTCGTGTAGGTATTATAAATGTAAACGTCTGTTGCATTGTTAGACTCTACAACATCTTCAGTCGCATCACCAATTACAACCGCATTAACAAACTTCAATTTACCCGAAGGGCTAGAACCATTTATTTCAAAAGGCGCTACACCTGCAGCTTCGCATACGAATTTACCTGTAAGGGTAAGTGGTAAAGACAAATTTTGATTGGTTTCAGCTAAAATTGGGGCATTCTTGGAAATGAAATACCCATTGAACTTAAACTCGGTGTAACAGGTCTGCATTCGATCAGCAGACTCTCTATAAATCAACGACTCTGTTCCCGTATAAATCCAGCGATTCGCGTTTACTTCAATACGTGAGTTAGAGTTCGGATTGTTTCGATCATTGATGTAAAAACAAAAATCGTCATTACCTTCATAGAAGCCTACATTGAATATGATGTGAACATCTTGTGTCTGGGCCCCTCCCGCATTTATGTCCCAATAGAGAAAATCAATTCCTGCAACAGAAACATCAACTATGTTATCGAAGTCGAAAATGTATTTACAATAATTCAATGTTTGATGCCAATTTGAAGCAAGACCAGCGTTTTTTAAAACCGTATTCGCCTCAAATTTTGCAAATATAGAGTCTGCAGCATTTGTAAAGATCAAGGTCGAGTTCAGTGCTAATGTCTTCGTTTTAAAGTTAAAAGTATTAAAATCAGAGTCTGACTCCCCTTGATAACATAATGGGTAGGGACTGTCAACTTGAGCGTAATCAGATGTAATTGATGCAAACCCATTTCCTAAAAGCACAGGGCTGGAAGATGTGCCATCCGCCATAAAACTGTCACACTCGATGGTTACAGTACCGTCATTTCTCAATGCAATTTGTGTGCCCACTACAGATACTTTCTCCGCATTAACTATAGTCAACCTTTTTCCGTTATCTCCTGAATAGTTAAAAGACGATATATCAACTCCGGGTGCACAATCAATATGAAGATCAATGGTGTCCAAATCTTTATTTGACAAGCTATAATTTCCTGGAAAAACATAAATATTAGAAACTCCCCAAACGATAGCACTATCCACAGCAGCTTGAATGGTCTTTGCTGCTTTGAAAGGGTTTCCTTGCTCAACCGTGTTGTCTGCTCCGTTTTCATCATTTACGTAAATTATTGCGCCATCGTCTCTAGATACAATATCATTGACTGCAGTTTTATAGACAACTCCATTGGGATCTATTGTCAAAACAGTATCAAGGCTGGTGTCTTCTTCAAGGCCTTCTATTCTTAAAGGAACAGAATCAGCAGCAATATGAAGATAGTTTGTAGGCACAGTCGTTCCAATACCCAAATACCCAGTACTTGTCAATCTCATAGGCTCCCATAGTTCTCCAGCGTTGGGACCTCCGGAAGCATCTCTTACCAAGAATTGAAGATAACCTGCACGGTTTCCATCTATCGCATTTTCCTTCATCCCAGCAATTCCAGCGTAGGTTCTGTTTAGATCACCAGCGCTTGCCGCACCACCCATAACAATTCTTCCACCAATATCCTGCGCCCATGCATCCGTTGTTATGACAGCCAGATTACCGCTGCCACTTGTCAAAACCTTTGATGTTCCTCGAACATCTAAATCACCGCGGACAGGAGTAGTAGTACCAATACCTACAGCACCTCCTGTGATGTAGGAATTATCGTCAGAATCAAAATGTATTGCTGCGGTGAACCCAGAATATATATTAAGTTCATTCTCGCCATTTAAAAAGTCAGAACTGTAAAAATTGTGCGAAACGTTCGCACTTGCTCCAATTACGTTAAAATTACCAAATCCAGCTACGATAGCTAGCTCACCAGGAACACCATCTTCTTGAAATGCAATCCCTGTGTTGAACTGCGGACCTGCTATCTCCAGTGTCCTTGATGGCTCTGATGTTCCTATTCCAACATTTCCATTCTTTATGACAACAGTGCTGTCGAAAGCAGAGTACAATGTATCTCCATCTAGTGTCCAATCATTGTCTATAAAATCATCTTTATTGATAAATGAAGGCGTGGTCGTTAGTCCATTTCCCGCCCAAACCATTATTGAGGTATCTGTGTTGACGACTGACGGCTGAGCATTTGGAAGGAAATACTTCTTGTTGTATAAAGCTATTGCATCTGAAGTGATCTCGTTACTCCATAGAAATTGAATCCCTCTTAAATCACCACTAGTCGTTCTTTTCCCAATAGTCAATCCTTGATCGGTCCAATATCCCGCACCTGCATTTTCTATTTGACCTATAAACATCGCATTGCTTGATACACCACCTATACCTCTTGTTTCTAATTCAATGTTCTCATTTGAATAGGTAATCCCGCTAAATCCGGAATTGCCATTTCGTATTCCACTATAAAAACTATTCGGTCCTCCCCCTAAGTAAAACCCTCTGTTAGAGCTATTAACACTCCATATATCCATATAGTCTTTAGAAAAATTGTAATAGTTGTCGTAACCAAATGTTAATGTATAATCATCCTTTGAAAGAAGAAAACCATGTTCTATGGAGTCTGTCCCCCAATTTGGAAAGTCCGGAATATAACCCATTCCCAAAATCTGATTTCCAATTGAGTCCATTTTCACATGGGTCTGTTGTTGAGTTAAACTGTCCGTGCCGGAATAAATTCCGTTAAGGTCATTTTCACCATATTCAAAAAGCTTCACAATGCTAACATCAGAATCTTCTAGGGATGAATTTTGTTGAAATGCTCCAGCTACTTTTATGGTTATTGGTGTGTTGGCCTGTAGCGCTGCAACATTAGAGTCATTGATCAAGTTGACATCTTGCAAGTTCAAATTGACATTAGTGCTATTGATATCAAAGACTGCTGCAGAGTCATTGGTGATAGTACTATTTCTAACATAAACGTTGTGCAATTCATCAGATTGGAAGAAAGGGTAATCTGCGTTGGAAGAAAAAGTACCATCAATTATTATTTTTCCCTCCGGGCTATTTGTATTGGCATTTAAATTAAACACCGGACGAGGGTTATCAATGAACTTCCAATTTCCTTTGAAGCTTAATATATTTTCTCCAAACCTAGGCCAAAATGAAGGACCTACAACATGAGCTGCTCCCATATCTCGAACCGTAGCATTCGCTGAATTAAAGAACATTTTGATTTCAGTCGATCTATTGGTATCCGCTTCAGAGAAGCATTCTCCAAAGACGATGGCTCTTCTGCTAGTCCAATAACTTGGGTTTGCGCTGTGATCTGCCAGTTGCACATCTATATGGTCGATATCCACATGATATAAAAGTTCGTAGGGATCGTTATTGCTTGGTGATCTAAGATTGTTCAATAAGAAAAAAGCAGTATTTACATATCCCGTTAAAGACTTCCCCTGAATGTATATTTCTTGGTTATTTGGTCTAAACTGATAACCAAAAACTGGATATGAAGAAGTGCTAAAGGTATCATTTACATTGACTTGAATTCTGTTGAAACGAATTGTTGCAACAGCCCTTTCTTCATCGCTAGAGCGATCATTGTTCCCAGCAGGCACTACCGTAGCCGGTCCTCCGGATACCAAATTATTGATACGAATGTTGGCCCTTTGAAAACTGTTTAATGAGAAGGGCGTTGAAAACCCAGCTATATTGATATCATGCAATTTAAGATTATATACCCCTTCGGTTTGGGTTAAGTTCACTAGCGATACTCCTGTATTCGGTACCTCAATCAAACCTTCACTTACCAAAGAGAACTGCTGATAGCCACCATTTATTATTGATGAGGATAGTCTTACAGTTGCGCTGCCAAAATTGATGGATACACTATCTCGACTGACCATATTTTGGAAGGTGTATCCTAAGCTATCCTGATCGTATATTGCATTATCCAAGATTACGATTTGGTCGCCATTTAAGGCGTTTGCGCCTGCTGCCCATGGGTCAGACCAAGGTTTGTCCGGTCTTCCTCTAATTGCAGAATTATTGTCCCCACTTTCACTCACAAATAAAACTGATCCTGTATCAAGATATACATTAGCCAATCCCGTAAAAAATGAATCTGCTGATGAATATAAATAGACACTATCGTTTAGAACAACAGTACTATCAATTGGTGTATACAAGGTGTCTAGGTCCGCCCAAGAAGCAAGCCCAAACTGATCTGAAGCCAATACGTATCCTTGTTGCTGAGAACCATCTTCAATTTTGATGTTCCCCAAGACGTGTAAAGTTGTGTCTGGATTTATCGTTCCAATTCCAACTTTTTCATTTCGGATAGTGACTGTACTATCAAAACTATAAAGCGTATCTCCAACTTGAACCCAATCGCTATCGCTCAATGATGCAAGATCCACAGTTATGGAATCAGCATCTTCATAAATAATCAAATCTGCTCCGGAAAGTCTCGCGCTATCAATATCTGAGTCTGTTGAATCCAGGATAGCCCAGAAATTCGTATCAGATACCAAATGAGAATAAGAAATAGTATAGATGCTATCAGTAAATGAGGTGTTTTTTAGCAAGGAATCTGCAATATTTTGAAATACAAATGTCAAAGAGCTGTCAATAATTGGAGCAAGGTCTGCCGTCAAGGTGACCGAATCTTCGTGAAGCCATAGTGTTGTGTTAACCAGATATAAGCTGTCCACATCTGTTTGCAAGCTTAAAATCAAATTCTGAATTGCTGTATCACTTAGTAGTGTTTGCAAGAATATCGCATAACTAGAATCGACAAAACTACTATTGGAAAGTAAAGTGTCTCCGTAATTGTAAACAATGCTCGAAACGGAATCAATGAAGGTTTGCGTTATGATAAAAGAATCTAGACTATTATTCACAATAGTCTGTATTAAAGAGTCAATATTATCGCTTTCGGATAAATCCAAATGGTTGATTAAGGAATCAAGAGGCATATATCTTATGCTACCATCAGAAGGATCAACTACCAACAGGGTGGTGTCATTCATGAGGTAGGGTTGAATACTTTCGACTTTGAGGGGATCTGTAGTGCCAGGAGCTAACGGCTTAATATGGAGCGGGTTTGTTGGGTTCAAGGTTCCTACACCCACGTTTTGCCCTTTGGCTGCCCATGAAATCACAATGAATAATAAGGTTATATACTTATACATTTCCCAGAAAATTGATTTATCAAGAAAATTACAGAAATGAAGTGCTGATCTTCATTGTTAATAGTTTAATTATCAACAAACCATGGAAGATGGGTTATTTGTAAAAACTATTTCGAATTAATGGTTGACCCAACTCAGTGACATCGGCATGTGTACATGTTGCACAATCGGCATTGGTGAAGCCGGTTGTGATGATGAAGGAACGTCTATCACCATTATAAAGTGGTGCTATAGGGGGAGTAACTCCATCGTTAATGAGATAAACAT
>JALEGO010000030.1 GCA_022763165.1 Flavobacteriales bacterium | reverse complement strand
GTCGTTGATGAACCTTTATATGCGCATTTTCTGACCCACACCAATAGCAAAGTCGAACATCCAGCCAAAGAAGCCATACTTGAAGCACAATTGCATGAGGGCGAAGAAGTGATCAAGCAAGTCATTTTTGGTGACTATCCGACACCTGCTGTGTTATTCAAACAAATGACCCACCATTTTATCAAACTCAGCGAAGCATTCCTGGCTCAAACAGATAATATCTTGCTCATCAGAGATCCACGGTATATCATCAACTCCTATACTAAAGTTATCCCTAATCCTTCTATTGAAGATATTGGCGTACGTGAGCAGTTATCGCTTTATCAAAAGCTAAAAGATTATAATACACTAAAAGCAATTGTTGATGCTCGAGAGCTATTACTCAACCCGGAAGGGGTTTTGCGAAAGCTATGCCAACAATTAGAGCTAGACTACGATCCGGCTATGCTTCATTGGGAAGCTGGTCCTCGGCCTGAAGACGGCGTTTGGGCATCTTTTTGGTACAGCAATGTTCACCAGTCTACTGGTTTCAAACCTTACACACCCAAAGAAATTCAACTTCCTCCAAACATGGAGGCGCTTGCGCTTGAATGCCAGCCTTATTATGAAGAATTGTATCGCCATGCGATAAAGGCATAGGGAACTAGTTTATCTCCATACTTGTAATCACCATGTAGTATTACAGGTATTCAGAAGTTGTCATCAATTAGAAATGAAAATAAATCTGATGTACGAAATAGCTTTTTGGAAAAACGAAAATTATTTTACGTCCAAATTCTATATAAATAGGGATTTGTTTCAATTTGGTTTTGAATCGAAAGAAAATACGCTCTATAAATATTGGATTAATGGAGTACCTCAAAAAAAGAATGTCTGGCAAAATCATTTCAGCGAAAGAACGAATGAAAATCTCAATATAATTGAAGAAAACCTAATCGAATTTTGGGAAAAAAATAAATCGATAGAATTTGAAGAAATAATCGAGGATATAAGTATCCATTTTAATTTTTTTGAAGATGAAAATAATCAAAAGCATGGAAATTTGGATTTTAAACTAAACGATAATCATATGGTCGGACTCAATAATTATTTCCAAATGACTAATTTTCAATCAAAGGAATTATCAGGGGCATTCGATAAAATTTTAAAAAAAATCACCAATACAATAACATCTGATAAATCTTGGAATTTAATAACTCAAGATGTAGTTGTCTTTGAAGAATTCATGGAAATTTCATCAAAAGAGTCTACTTATTTTGGCTTTGTAGATAAAGAACCTTTTACCAAACCAATTAGTCTATTCAAAATATCCACAAATAAATTAATACGGATGATTGAATTATTTATCAGGTTTATCGAAATAAATAAAATAGAAAAATAAAAACTGATGACAACAAAGGCTAAAATGTCCATCCGCCCTAAGCGGGCGCACGGCATTTAGCCAAACCGGTACCTTCCACCAAGAATAAAAACAAAGCACCAATTAATACCAAAAAAATATGAGCAGAAAAGAAATAGCAATATTCATTTCATTAATATCAATATTGGGAATTATATATTATTTTGCTTTTTGCTTCGATCCATTGGCTTTAGATGAAGAAAGAATTCTTAAAGAAACACGAGAAGCATTTGACTACACTCAATTCGAGAGCGAACCCTTTTTAAAGAAGGAAAGGATTCAAGATTTTGCCAATTTTTTGCTGCGACATATAAATGAGATTAAGGACTACAAAAGTCACAAAGAATATAGAGAAATTCAATTGAGAGAGGGACGCAGGACTTCTCACGATACAAATTCAGGAGACTGTTTTGGGATGCCTACTTTCCATGAAAGCTTTGTAAACGATCATATTCCACCTGAACTAATTGATAGTTTGTATTTATATTCCGAAGGATTAAGGAATGTGTTTTTGACTGGATTTTTAGTTTGTAGTGAAAATTATGACAAGAACTTAGATGTAACCAAAGGAAGTGTGTCGTTTGCCCTAAATTTTAAAAAGAAAGATATAAGAAGCGCAAGTTACTATCTTCATCATAGAATAATCCAGAATAGAAGATTTAAATTAAGAGACACGATAAATTCAATTTATGATTCTGGATTAACTAAAGATACAGTATTGCTAAACGATTTGAAATACACAATTACAATAACACCGTATAGTGGATTTTAAAAAGAAGGCGAGAAGCTAAAAAAGCATATAACGGTCATGTCGGCTAAACGCCGCCACGCTGTATATGCCAACCGGTACCTTCTGCTATCCCATCCATTTTCTAATAGACTTAAAAGAATGAAATATGGCAAAGAGATTAGCAGTTATTGGAGTTCCCAAAACTATTTTTGAAGCGATTCAGTCTGCGCATACAGGCCCCATTATTTATCACGCAATGGTTCCTAAAATATTGGTCAGCAAAGGACAATTGTTTGTTGAACGCAGCAATGGTCGTGGTTTACTTCCTGTAGACCGGGTATTGTTTTATGGTATTTTTGAAAATGATTTCGATCTATTAACCGGACTTTCCATTTGGGGCGGCGATTGCTACTCCAACCCAGTCGCATTAATGAATTGTAGGCTTAAACTGCCTTGCTTGGCAAGAGCCATGCAATACAGTCGTTTTGCAAGCAAGCGGG
>JALEGO010000261.1 GCA_022763165.1 Flavobacteriales bacterium | reverse complement strand
CAGTTTTGCCATTATCTAATTCAACAAAATAAACGCCAGCCTCAAAGCTTGAGGCGTCAATCTGAATGACATTATGTCCTTCAATTACAAGATGGTCTTTTTGAGTGATTAAACTCCCCATCAAGTTGTAAATCTTATATTTGAAATTACCAGGTCGATAAGCTGTCCATTCAATCGAAAAGTAATCACTAAACGGATTCGGATAAATTTGTGGTTCCAAAAGATCATTGATAGACTCAAGCATACCTGCAGAAACTGGGTCTGGAGCTTCATCTACAACATTTATGGTAAAACCATTTCTAAGTAAATTACCGTTAGCATCCAATCCCAAACTATCACCAAATACTGACGTACAACCACTCGGGTCGCTAATACTCAATTTAACAAAATACTTGCCAAAAGTATTGTAATAATGAGTCGGATATTCCAAACCTGACACACCGCCATCTCCAAACTCCCATTGATATGACAGGGAATCACCATGGCTTACATTAATTAGATAAATTGTATTGGGGTAAAATTCTGGATTGTAGTATTTCAAATAACCTGCTAGACAATCAATATTTGTACCGGCAGTATCATAATAATAGCAATCTGTATAACTACATCCACTAGGATAATTGGCAGTAACACAATAAAAACCAGGATTGTAGACTGTGATAAAGCTACCAGTATCTCCTGTATTCCATGAAAAAGTTGCACCACTTCCGTTGTTTGTGTTAACATCCGCATACAAGGTTGCAGGGTATAATGGAATCTGACTTTGCTGAATTGTTACAGAACATGAATTGGTCTGACCCTTATTGAAAAAATAGCAAGAAGTCGCCAAACAACCATTTGCATCAGTAATAGATACACAATAAACACCTGTCGAATCTGCTGGTAATATCTGAAGTGTATCATCAGGATGCGTATCCCATTGATAAGTGTAGGGCGGGGTGCCTATTGGAGAAGCTATTAGCCCTGTGACAGTAAAAATGTCATATTCAAATATTTGCGCTTGGCAATTCGTAGTATATGCGTAGGTATAGCAAGAAGAATCCACACAGCCATAGGCATCAGTAACCGTAACACAATAGGTTCCCGGTGTGTTCACAATAAGAGAACTTCCAGTAGAACCATTATTCCAAGCATAAGAGAATGGAGATGTTCCTGATGGATAAGCATCAATTACTAAGCTATTTGCTATATAAAGTGCGCCAGTGACAACATCACATTGACTTATACTCAATAAGGAATGAAGACATAGAAATGTGGTTAGTAATTTGGTTAGCAATTTCATTTTTATTTCATCTATTTACGTAAACGGAAATATCATCCGTAAAGGGACAAAAACATTAACAATACAAAAGTACGGTTGTACAAGGAGTTTCTCAAATATTTCCTGTATTTGAGAATAAGGCATATCTCAAATGCGTTTCTTAATTATGTATAAACCCATAATCTACCTTATATGCCTTCTAAACTATTGCCTAGCAAGTTCTAAACCTAAGATTGACATTCCACACTGTAAGCCCATCATTGGCAACTTCTTATGGATGTCAGAAACTGAAGTTTCTAATATACAATATGCTCGGTTTTTAAATTCAATTGCCGTGCAACATGGTACGAAGCTATATGATGATGTCCGAATCTATGATTCATTGTGGAATCAAAACGGCAGATATATGAAGTTTTATGAAGAATACTACTCCAGACATCCTGGTTTTAGTGAGTATCCAGTTGTCAACATCAGCCATAATGGAATGATGCTGTATTGTCGCTGGCTTCAAAAAGAATTAAATGAACAATTCTCAGGTGAAGATGGGATTCTTGAAGTCGAAGTGCGATTGCCCAATGAGTATGAATGGGAACTGGCGGCCAACAATTCAAAGACTGCATCTCGTTACCCTTGGGGTACTGATAAGCTTAGAAAAAATGGTAAGTATCTCGCAAATTACAGGATTTCCAGAGGAGATTATATAAGTGACCAGGCAGATATAACTTGTCCGGTTTATTCATTTGGACCAAATAGAAATGGTTTTTACAATTTGGCGGGAAATGCAGCAGAATTGCTGTTTGATGGGGCATCGACTAAAGGAGGAAGTTGGGCGAGTTCTTCGAATTACCTAGAAACTCAGAAGAAACATGTTCTTAGAGAAGATCAACTGCCTCCGAATCCGACCATAGGATTTCGTTATGTTGTAGAAATAACAAAGTTTTGCCCGCCCATTGATGAGATAAAACAACTGTCTTTCAAAGACTTCAATAAATCACTTGTCCAAGTTAGCGATAGTCTTTGGGTTTACAATCAGGAAATAACAAACTCCCTTTTCCAGCAATTTGTCAATACAAGAAATGAGGAGAAACCCTACTCAAACCTATGGCAGCAATTTGAATATGGTCGACACTTGGAGTCAATATACTTTAACGCATACCCTGATCGTCCGGTTGTCAATATTTCATTCGAACAGGCACATGAGTTTTGTAATTGGCTAAACAGTCTTTTTCAAGGACATCTCGAAAAACGAAATCTTAGAATACAACTGCCCTCTCAAGAACAATGGAAAACGATCTACTACCATGCCGAAACTGCAGCTTTACACCAACCAGCTTTACCAAATATCCATTATAATAAAGCACGATTGGATTTTAAACATGATCTCGACAATGAAATCATTCCGACCCAAGCCTATCGGATAAAAAACAAAGAGATTTATCATATGAAGGGTAATGTTTCTGAAATTTTGAGTGATGGATCCATCGTGAGCTCTAATTGGACAAGTAATCAACTTGATATCAGCGTTTTGGAAAACAGTATTGGTCCTGAAGTTGGATTCAGAGTCATAGTTACTATTCCTCCTGAAAATCCAGATATTTTCTCAGAAAACGCGTCCCAAAGATAAAGGGTAAGGTATCCAGAAATGCCATGGAAAACTTAAATATGTATCCAGAAAAAATCAACTGTAAGAGTTGAGAAAAGGTATCTTGGTCTTCGCTTAGGGGTAATGCGTCTTTTGAATACAAGTATGTAATTAAGATTACAGCACTTGAATCAACCAGCTGACTAATCATTGTAGAGCCATTGTTTCTTATCCACAAGTGCTTTCCTTTAGTTTTGTTTTTTAGATAATGAAAAATATGAACATCTATGAATTGTGCTGAGAGATAAGCAATCATTGATGCAAAGGTTGCGCTAAAAGTCAAGTTCTTAACTTTATAAAAGATTTCTCCATTGAATGATTGACCTTCAGAGAGCATCTCTTGTGTTGGTACCGGAGGCAGAGCGCCTCCCAGCCACATCACTAGCAACAGCCATAAATTGAGTAATAAACCCACAAAAACGACAAGATTCGCCCTTTTTTTTCCGTATAATTCGCTGATAAAATCAGTACACAAGAAAGTTATAGGGTATGGCAATACGCCTACCGCCAAAACAAAAGGAACCTCCACTGATCCCAGAGAAAACGATAAATCTATAAATTTAGAAATGCCCAGGATATTGAGCATCACCAACGAGCCTAGAAAGATTCCAGCAAGAAGAAGAAAAACGGTCTCGCGCCTCCTCGTGATTGAGTTGGCATGCTCTTTTTGAAAGAGAGCTTTCATTTCTTCAATTCAAGCGCCTTATTTTTAACGGCCACCACACTCACAGCACAACTAGGTTTCTTGTTTTTGTAGTAATATCTTAAATAGTAAGAACCTGATGCGGAGCACGGAAAAAATATCTTTTTATAGAACTTGTTACGGCTTTTCACAAAACTACTAGCCACCAAATTCTTATTCCGGTTATATACTTCTACAACTAAATTGTCATGCCCCATATCATCAGGACATATAGAAATTAAATATGTTGAACCCTTGGTAAACATATACTTGTATTCAAGTTGTTCACCTCCATATTTGAACATGCTGTTATTAAAATCCAGAGACTTTGTAAGAGTATAATTGTCACTCACACCTGTACATTGACTATACAATCCTAAAACACCTGATTTATCACATTGAGCTTGAACGCCCGTGACAATCAAAAGAACAGCTATTTGTAAAACTAGACTTTGCTTAAGCATTATTATTGTGTTGCAAACTTTCTCAACTCTTTTACTGAACCAATAATCTTCATCATCGACTCATCATCAATTATTACCTCACTTCTACTGTTATCAACGATAACAAGAGCTCCATCAACTTCTTTTTCAGTGGGCTCTTCATAAATATAATCAATTGTGACATTCTTAAATGACTTCTTTAAATCCTCTAACTTCTCAATCAATTTACTGAACTGAGGATCGTTTTTATACATAGAAACCAATAGAAGCAGATCTTCAAGAACTATTTTCTGTTCACCTATTCTATCTTTTAATTCTTCATTTTTAGTACTGTCCAAATTTTCAAAAACCGAGACTGCTATGTGCATAGCCTCTATCCAACCTCCTGCAAGAATAAGACCACTAATATTTCCCCGATTATTATCATTCAGGAAGTTATCCATATCTTCAAAACTGGCACTTGTCAAATTTATTAAGGAATCAATATTGTTTTTATCTTCTGCCAAAGACCTCATTTTCTCAAAGTCAAAAAACTGTCCAATCCTCAAATTTGTTGAAATCCCTTTGATGGATTCAATGAAATTAGTTGAACTCTTTGTTCGTTCGTAAACATTTATATAAGCTATATCTGCCCCGTAAATCCCCAAATTCACAGCTTTTTGAAAATTCGTGGAGTAGTCATCTGATTTCTGTGGATCATGCAGAATATCCTGATCGTAAGTCGCACCAGAACTCTTAATCGCTGATGTCAATTCTAGTGGACTCGGAATGGCTTTGATAATTTCTCTTACCGTTTCTTTGGATAATAAAGAATCTAGCTTGTTCAGCTTGTCTGTATCAAAATTGTCCAGAGACTCTGTACTTTCATCAGAGAAAGAGCATGATTGTGCCAGCGCAATCAACAACACAATAAAAACATGTTTCAGATGATTCATCTTATAATTTTTTTGCCCAACTTTTGCCACAAACCTAACATTTTATAGAAAAAATTAAAATAGAGCGTTACAAATAAAATAATATTCATCAACCAAATGATGATAAGATTAAAATGTAGGGTTTCGAATTTTATGTTTCGAAATATGTATTTGAATGGGGCATAGAAGTGAGATCCGATACCGAGTATCTTTTTTCTATTATCTAGGTTAAAAATGGGATCTACAATTCGCACTAGATTACCATCTTTCTCGATAATTTGGTGTCTGTAAAAGATACCTTTGACTATATCTGTAACGTAATTATTTGAGAATTTATTACGTAAAAAATCTAAAGAGCTTTCTAATTCTGCGTCCTTTTGAGCATAGATCATCTGTTCTTTCAACTGAGATACAGTGTCAAATTTTAATTGATAATATGTATTAGTGAACTCCAAGAATATTTTGGCATGACCAGCAATGCTTTGATCAAATTCTTCATACGATAACCCAGAATGGTGGTTGAAGTTGATATCACTATTGCTCAAGTCCTCCTTTTTGAACTCATTCTTCAACAGTTTTAGCTTCGATTCCAAAATGTTCTTGATGCTGTCATTGTTAGAATTAATATTCTTCTTGCACCAATCCAATCTCTTCTCCAGTTCAGGAAGATAATATGCTATTTTAT
>JALEGO010000260.1 GCA_022763165.1 Flavobacteriales bacterium | reverse complement strand
GATGAAATTAGCATCAGTTTTGTCAATGATAAGACAGAAGAATTAAAAATGTTTAGAGATAAAAAGCTGGACATGGTTTTCAAGTTACCACTTGAAATGATAGATTTTGTTATTGGAGAGTTAGATGAGGCTAAAAAGGGAGACAACCTACCATTTGAGATGCAGGTGACTCCATCTATGCTGATCCAATACTATGGATTTCAGCATAAATCCGAAGTTTTTAAAGATAAGAATGTGCGCCTAGCGTTCAATTATGCGATAGATAGAGATTATATTGTCGATTTTATCATGCAAGGAGATGGGAAACCTGTTAAATACGGTTTTGTCCCTCCAGCATTTGCAGATTATGAATATGATAGTCTTAAGAGCTACTCCTTTAACCCGATGAAAGCGAGACTCTTCCTGTCAAAAGCTGGATACCCTGGAGGCAAGGACTTCCCGATAACTAAGATTCAGCTGAATAGTGGAGGGCAAAACAATATAAAAGTGGCCGAAGTTATTCAAGAAATGTTAAAAGAAAACCTCAATATAGAAATTGAACTGGAAGTACTTCCTTTTGCTGAACATTTGGAAAAAGTGGAGAATGGTCAAGCCAATTTTTGGAGATCAGGCTGGGCCGCTGACTACCCAGATCCCGAGAGTTTTTTAAACCTCTTTTATGGCAAGCACGTTCCTGATAGTCTACATCAGCGTTCTTATATCAACGCTTTTCGATATCAAAATCCCAAGTACGACTCTCTTTACGAAAAAGCTCTTCAAACAGTTGATAAGTCCGAAAGGTATAGATTGTATCGGTTGGCCGAGCAAACCATCTTAGATGATGGGGTTGTACTGCCTCTTTATTACGATGAATTTATTCGGTTACTTAATCCCCAAGTCAAAAACTTTCCTTCAAATGCAATGGAATATCGAGATTTCGGAGCGGTTTACATTGAGCCCGAAGAGTCTTGACCTTGTGTTCGCTCCGCTATGTGCGTATAAACAATTTGTTTTGCCACAGGAATTAGTGTCTCGTTTATAGGCACCTTATCATCACACACGATAACATAAGTAGCTGGGTTTGGTAATTCCTCAAAAGTCGTTATCAAGTCATACTTGATATTTTCAGGTGTCCAAGCAATACTTTTCTTATAGTTCTTAACATGTTCAACCCCTAAAATTGACAACTCTCCAGAATCAGAAAACTCCACCTTGGATTTTTTATATTGATAAACTAGTGTATACTCTGTTTTAGATGCATCTATCAATAAATAACCTTCATCTAAATACATAGGCTCAAGACCAACAGGCTCAAGCACCACTGACGACTTGATCATATCAATAAGACTCAGGCCCTTAATTAGATTACTCTTTAGAAGGGGCATGCAAAACTCAATTATCTTTTCTAGATCTTGTAAAACGTCATCATTAGAAAACGCTGATTTAAATATCGTTTTTTGATTCTTAAAATCAAATCCTGTTAAATTGCTTGGAAAGCTTATCTCGATATCCTCTTTCTGCTCTGTAATAGCAGCTAAATCCACATATCTTTTTTTCAAATCATCCAGGTGAGGATAAACCTTCCGTTCTTCATAATAAGCCTGAACTTCTTGGATGTAGGCCATGAACAAGTATTTGAAATATTCAAAATCACCAATATTATTTAATATCCAATTTTTTCCTAACATTTGTTCGAATTGATCGCTTTTTATTAAAAATAATAAAATATTATTTGGAAACAGCGCTATTATGGGCCTATTATTAATAACGAAATGTTTATAAATTTGTTTCAAATGCCTTTAAATATGTAGGATTTCCATGACTTTTGTAGGTTAAGGCTATCTTATTTACTAAACCTTATTTAGATGAAAAATTTCAGATACTTTCTTTTTTTCACCGCATTGATAAGTTTGTTTTTTGGTTGTGTCCCTGCAAGAAAAGTGGAGGAGCTAGAGGCCAAAAAGCAGCGCTGTGAGGATGACCGAAATAACCTGTTAAGTCAAAACAAGCAGCTTGAAAGCACACTAAAGGAAAACCAAGCTGAATTAGACGATCTCCGAAGAAGACACAAAGGACTTGTGCAAGATACTACTATCAAAGGGAAAGCCTACCGAACTCTTACCGAGCAATATGATAAGATTAAGGAGCTAGACGAGGAACGTGTTAAAAGATTAAAGGAGTTAGAGAATAAAAACAAAGCCGAAAGTTCCAAACTTATGGGAGAGCTTCAAAACTCAAGAGAATCCCTACTGGACAAAGAAGATGAATTGAGAAGACTTCAGTGGGATTTGGAGAAAAAAGAGGGTTCCCTTAACGACCTGAATAAAGAGCTGCAAAAGAGAGAAGCGCGGGTCAAAGAGCTAGAATTCATAATTAAAGAAAAAGATGATAAGGTAGCGGCTTTGAAAAAGAAAGTCACAGACGCCCTTTTAGGATATGAAGGAAAAGGCCTGACTATTGAACAAAAAAATGGGAAAATCTACGTTTCTCTGGAAGCTAAGTTGTTGTTCCCCAAGGGTAGCACAGCCATAGACCAGGGAGGGAGAAAGGCATTGAACAAACTTTCTGAGGCTCTTGAAAATCAAGATGATATAAACATTATGGTTGAAGGCCACACCGATGATGACCCTGTAAATGGCTCAGGACACTTAAAAGACAATTGGGATCTGAGCGTTTTGAGGGCCACTGCTGTAGTCAGAATATTATTAGATAACAAGAATATCGATCCTTCAAGACTCACTGCTTCAGGAAGAGGTGAACACCTGCCATTAAATGCGAACGAAACTAAAGATGATAAGGCGCACAACAGAAGAATTGAAGTAATTCTAACTCCAAACTTGGATGAGCTTTTTGAGATTTTGGAAAACAATTGATCATCTAAGAAGCGTAATGTAGCCTGTAAAGGGTTCAGCCTCTTTTTCTTCTATAATGTAGTAATATACTCCTTGCGGGGCAAGTTGCCCGTCAAAAGAACGACCATTCCAAATTGCATTTTCATCTGAATGATGCATTAATTGACCCCACCTATTGTAAACCTTTATAGAACGTATGTTCCTCTCGTCTTCAACAGGGAACTCAAACCACTCATTCAATCGATCGCCATTTGGTGTAAATACATTGGGCAGCTCATCTGTTTTGGTACTCTGATCCAAGCTTTGCCCATGGGTTGCAATGGCAAATACCAATACTATAAGTGTTAGGATAAGACTCTTCAAAATGATACCATTAATTTGTTCCTAGAACTGAAAACGTTCCTTTGAAATTATACTCAGAATCGTCAGCCCCTTTTGCAGTGATCAAATAGAAGTATGTTCCATTGGAGACCTTTTTTCCGGAATATGTGTAACCATCCCAATTATTCTCCTGCTCATTGAACTTATAAAGCTCTGTGCCCCAGCGATTGAAGATCACACATCTAAACTTAACAAGGTTTCTTGAAATAACCTTAAAATGATCATTTTCTCCATCACCATTTGGAGTGATAATATTAGGCACATATATCTGTGAATGTCCTTCAAGCACTAGAACCTTTCGCAAGGTATCCGAACAACCGGTTTTATCATCGTATGCAATTAATTGAACAACATAAGATCCAGACCCATTGTAAAGGTGTGTGGGATCTTTATCATCTGAGTCATCTCCATCACCGAAGTCCCATTCATAGTCAGTTGCTCCGCTAGAGTTATTGTCAAAATACACGTTAACCGGGGCAAAGTATGATTCCGGGATCATATCAAAGTCCGCTGTTACGCTTCCAAATGAGGTAAACAAAGTATCTATAGCCGTACAACCTTTGGCATCCGTAATTTTAACTACATAGAAGGTATCCGCACTCAAATTAAGATTTGGGTTGGCCAAACTCGAGTCATCTAAGCCTAGAGCCGGGAGCCACTCATATGTATAGGGACCGGTACCCCCTGAAGCGGTGGGTAAACCGCCAAGTGTATCCGTAAATAACCCGCATGATTCTATATCCGGACCTGCATCGGCACGAGGTGATTGATTGTAATCAATCGTAATACTATCAATATCTTCACATCCATTCGAGTCGGTTACGACCAGAGTTAAGGTTCCCACATTCCCTCCAAGAATAAATGGATTTGCAATACTATCGTCCGAAACCCAATGAGAAGGAGTCCAAGAATAAACATAAGGCCCACTTCCACCACTGGCCGTGGGTACGCCTCCGACAGTATCTTGCACGAAATTTCCGGAGCAATATGTAAGGTCTATCCCCGCATCAGCTGAAGGTTGAGCAAAGAAGGAAATATCCACTGTATCCTGATCCTGACAACCTAAAGCGTCAGTGACAACCACAATAAAGCTCGTATCTACATTGGTAATTACCGTTGGATCCGGAACAGCAGCATTCCATAAGTATGATGCAGGAGTCCAACTGAACGTATATGGACCCGTTCCCCACGAACCTGTTGGAGATCCACCCAATTTCAAATTGACAGATCCACTTGCACAAATACTGGAATCGAGACCTGCATCGGCAACTGGACTTCCATTAATCGAGATTTGGGTACTATCTGAGTTAGTACAACCCGCATTATCTGTATAATTATAAACCACCCAATGAGACCCTTGACCTGCAACGGAGGGATCAAAAGTTCCCAATAAGGGGTCTGTTATCCCAGTGCCGGACCAATTCCATGTGCCATTTGTTGAAGGACTTCCAACCATGTTAAACGCGCTGGCATTGCCACATAAAGGTCCTGCTGCATTTACGTTTACGGTTGGCTTTTGTAAATAAATACAATAAGTTCTAGTAGAACTACCAAAATAGGGACAATGATCATCAACTGTAGATACAGTGAAACAATATGGTGTAGCACTAACTTGAGACGCCAATGGGGTCCAAGCAAAATGTACTGTGGCGCTGGGCGAATTATTTCCAATTACAGATACAAATGATCCTGGAATAGTATTGTTGTATGAAATAGTCACATTATTGCCATTTGGATCACTTACTGGTATCGCAATGTTCAATGCAACATCTGGACAGACCAACGTATCAGAGTTTAAGGTGTTACCACCATGTATATCACCAATTTCAGGATTTTGGTTATTACAATTGGCCAGAACAATGACTTGCATGTCACGAATTACACTTCCTATAAGCACTCCGTTTCGATACTCCTTGACCCGCACAGCTATAACACTTGTTTCATTCTGGGTTGGCGTGAAACACAAATCCCCATTAACTTGATTGAAAGTCGTGGTTCCGGTTATTGGGTTTGTAAAAGACCAGCCTGGAAGATAAGATATATTATATGTCGGGGGAGGTGACCCCATGTAGTAACCAATGTAGTTTCCCAAAGCATCATAAACACTGCTGGAGTGGGTATTGGAAAAAGCGGCTGACAAAGGGTTTATAAGCTCGAATGCTAATGAATCCCCATCCACATCGGTAGCCCCAGAATTGACACAAGTGGTTTGACCCAAACAAATAAATGAAACCGGATCAAACGAAAATTGAGGAGAATTGTTTGGGATACCTGATGATAGATCTAAACTTGTTTGCACACAAAGGTTTTCTTGATTAGGGGTCACCACAGTATTGATGTTTCCATTTCTAGCGTAATGACAAGCAGTAATCACATAATCGGGACATGGACTCGTCAATTGAATTTGCGCACGATAGGTGAACTTTTGATAACCCACGTAAGGCCCTCCGTTACAACTTGATTGAACCGATTGACAGAGGGGTGTAATATCCACACTCCCAGGATCTTTGGTAAGTAAAAATTGAAAATTGGATATACCGCAAGAAGGGGCATTGATGTAAGCATAAACCCCCAACGGCTCAGAAGCATTGGTGTTTCCAGCGTCACAAAAACGGTAGAAAGAATAAACAAACTCATAGTTATTGCCAGACACATGATGATATGTCAAATCTGCACCTGCTGCATGAGAAGCCCTCAGCTCAAGCTGAGCGAATGTGAGTAAAAATGTGCTAAATATGATAAAAACTCGCATAATATTAAAATATTATTCCGAGAATGCCAACCAAATCTAATTTATGAAAAATATTATTCTAATCAAAATATATTTCTAATCGCAGTTCTCTTATAGTGTTACCTATGATCTACGCTAGAGAAGGAAGAAAGTTTCAATTTAATGGGCCTCAAGCCAATTATTTCCTGTTCCGGCTTCAACTGTAAGCGGGACTTTTAAGGTCACAGCCTCTTGCATTTCTCTGATTACCATTTGCTTAAACTCCTCTTCTTCAGGCTTGAATAAGTCAAATACCAATTCATCATGAACTTGAAGTAACATGCGAGATTTAAAATTGTTAGCTTTGATTTTCTTATGAATATTGATCATCGCCACTTTAATGATGTCAGCGGCTGATCCTTGAATAGGAGCGTTGATTGCATTTCTCTCAGCATGACCACGAACTACTGCATTCCTGGAATTAATGTCTTTAAGGATTCTTTTCCTCCCCATTATAGTCTCAACATATCCCTTTTCTCGAGCATTGTTGATTTGATCATTGATGTAAACACTAATTTTGTAAAACTCTTTAAAATAGCTTTCTATAATCTCCTTGGCTTCTTTTCTAGGAATATTAAGGTTTTGCGCTAAACCAAATGCTGTTTGACCATATAGAATGCCAAAGTTTACCGCCTTAGCCTTGCTTCTCATTTCTCGGTCCACCTCATCAATTGGCACTCCGAAGACCTTTGCAGCAGTTGAGGCATGAATATCTAAATTGTTTTGAAATGCATCTATCATGGTCTGATCCTCACTGAAGGCAGCGGCAATTCTCAGTTCAATTTGAGAATAATCTGCTGATAGAAGTTTATAGTCATCATTTCTTGGGATAAACGCTTTTCTAATCTCACGCCCCTTCTCAGTTCTAATGGGAATATTCTGCAAGTTTGGGTTGTTAGAACTCAACCTTCCAGTTGCTGCAATCGCCTGCATGTAACTTGTGTGGAGCCTACCTGTTTCAGGATTTACAAGATCTGGTAAAGCATCTACATAAGTACTTTTGAGCTTTCTTAGTGATCGGTAATCTAGTATTTTTGGAATAATGGCATGTTCATTGGACATCTTGATCAAGACATCTTCACTCGTAGAGTACTGTCCTGTTTTAGTTTTTTTGGGTTTACCCCCAATTTGCAGTATTTCATAAATGATTTGACCTAGCTGTCTTGGTGAATCAACATTGAAGTCAGTACCCGCCAATTCAATAATCTCTTTCTCTAATCTGTCAATATCAGAGCCTAATTCTGCTGAGAAATTCCGTAATGAAGGAACATCAAGATTGATGCCTTCGAGTTCTATATCAGATAGAACATCGGTTAAGGGCATTTCAACTTCTTCAAATAGCTTTTTAAAAGATTTAGTAATCTCAGGTTCGAAAACTTCCTTAAGCTGTAAAGTAATATCAGCGTCTTCAGAAGCATAATTTTTGACAGACTCAAGGCTTACGTCCCTCATGCTCAGTTGCTTTTTCCCCTTTTTTCCTATCAAAGTTTCAATAGAAATTGGCTTATAAGCCAAATACGCTTCGGACAACCGGTCCATGCTATGCTTCATATCGGGTTGAAGAAGATAGTGGGCAAGCATGGTATCAAATATTGGACCTCTAACCTGAACATCATATCTTTTCAAAATTGTAATATCATATTTCAAGTTTTGAGCAATTTTTTCGATTTTATCATTCTCAAATACTGGCTTAAACTTATGCAGGACTTTTTTGGCTGCATCAAAGTCATTTGGCATGGGAATATAATATCCAGTCTCCTTTTTGAAAGATATTGCAAGCCCCACGATTTCGGCCATAATTTCATCAACTCCGGTTGTTTCTGTATCAAAACAAAAACTACTCACATTAGAAAGCTCTTTAACTAGTTGGTCAACTTCACCTTCTTGAACTAGACGGTAGTCAACTTTTGTAGCATCAAACTTCTTGAGTTCAACAACTTTGTTTTCTGTATCATCAGAAATAGGAGCTGGAGTTCCTCCACCTCCGAATAAGTCTAGCTGACCGGAGGCATTAGAGGCCAAAGGCACCTCATCACCCAAAATTCTTTTGGCTAGTGTTCTAAATTCCAGTTCTGAAAAAATCCGTCTAACATCCTCTTTGTTGGGCTCTTCTCTTACAAGATCCTCAGGTTTAAATTCCACAGGTGCATCTAACAATATTGTAGCCAGCACTTTTGAGAGTTTCCCTTGCTCAGCAAAGTTGATTACATTTTCCTTCTGCTTGCCTTTCAAGTCCTCAACATTCTCTATTAATCCTTCAACTGAACCATACAGTTTGATTAACTTTTTTGCCGTCTTCTCTCCAATTCCTGGAATTCCAGGAATATTATCAACTGCATCTCCCCACAAACCAAGTATGTCTATAACTTGTAATGGGTTTTCAACTTCAAATTTCTCGCAAACTTCTGGAACGCCCCAAATCTCAGAAGGCTTACCACTTCTGCCTGGTCTATACATAAAAATATTTTCAGACACTAACTGACCAAAGTCCTTATCAGGCGTCATCATATATGTCGTGAAACCGGCTTTTTCCGCTTGTTTGGCTAATGTTCCGATTACATCATCTGCCTCATAGCCTTCTGCCATTAAAATTGGAATATTAAATGCCTTTACGATATCCTGAATAATCGGGATAGATTTCTTGATATCTTCAGGCATCTCTTCCCTATTGGCTTTATATTCAGAAAACTGTGCTGTTCGAATTGCCGTTGATGAAGGAGCGTCAAACACAACTCCGATATGACTAGGATCCTCTTTTCTAAGAACTTCTAGAAGTGTATTTGTAAACCCCAAGGCTGCTGATGTATTTACTCCTTTCGAATTGTATCTCTGATTGTTCCCAAACCCAAAATAAGATCTGTAAATCAAAGCAAAAGCATCTAACAAAAACAACTTCTTTTCAGACATGGCAAGATTTTGTCCGAAATTACAAATATCTGTTTAAGAAGACGCCAGTAAAAGTAAGATGTTGAAAGTTTTTCTTGCCACCATAAACTTGATGGTCAAAGCATAAAAGCCTAATATTGTATGATGCCTGAGCAAACCCTATCGGCTGTGATTATAACAAAAAATGAGGCGCAAAATATTGAGCGCTGCATTCAATCATTATCTGAAGTTTGTAAAGAAATCGTTGTGATGGATTCTGGCAGTTCGGACAACACGTTGAAGTTTGCTGAGAGAGCAGGAGCCAAAGTTTTCACCACTGAATGGAAAGGGTATGCAGCAACTAAAAACTATGCAAACTCACTTGTCAGTTCTGATTTTGTTTTAAGTATAGACGCTGATGAGATCTTAAGCGAATCCTTAAAAACTAGCATAAAAAAAGCTTTAACTAAAGGACTCAAAGGTACCTATTCATTTAATCGAAAAAATAACTATGTGGGCAAATGGATTCGTTTCTCAGGTTGGTATCCCGATGAAAAGATTAGAATATTCAACAGAAATGAAGTTTTCTGGGAGGGAGACTTCGTACATGAAACATTAGTCGTTCCCAGTTCAACATCCAACACCAAACTCAAAGGCGACCTATTACATTATTCGTACAATTCAACTCAAGAGCATTTAGAAAGGTCAAAAAAATATGCTTTGCTGGCTGCTGATCGTGCTATTCAAAATGGAAAAAGCGTAGGTTTTTTTAAACCTTATGTGTCTGCTTTCGCCAAGTTTATTGAAACCTTCTTGCTCAAATTCGGTTTTTTAGATGGACTTTCTGGTTTCGAAATTGCTAGGATCTCGGCACTTGGAAGTTTTTTGAAATACAAAACTATTCGGGAAGGTATTCGCGAATAGCTTGACCTTTCTCGGCTAAGAGAATCCCTTGTGGAATATCATATTGGGCACATAATTCTTGCATTTTAGCCTTAAAAGCCTTCCTATAATATTCAGGCATTTGATTACTGTTTTCAAAAAATTTATTGTATTTATCAATCAATTCAGGGAAGTGTTTTTGAACCATTTTCATGATCAAGGTTTTACTATCTGACTTACCATTTCCAAAAAGAGTAATTGTTGCTGGCAAAATGTAATCTACGCCAAGGTTCTGAAAGATTGCAAATGCACTTGTCAAATGAGAAGTGGTGTCTGATATGTAAGGGATAAGTGGCATAAAACTTATTCCTGTGAGAAAATCTTCAGAAAGCGCTCTTCGCACGGTGTTGATTCTCAAAGACGGTTTGGTGGCTCCTGACTCAAATAGCGCCCCTATTTGATCCTCAATAGTAGAAAAAGAAAAACTCATGATTACTCCTCGTTTCAAATTCAAGCTCTTGGGAATAATGGCATTTGAGTCAATTTTCTTCAGTAAATCAAAATCGCGTTCAACTAAATCGGATTTCGTGATTACATGTACAGGAAACCTGTATTTTTCTATGATCTCAAGAGCGGCTCTAGTCAATTGGTACTCCTTCTCTATTTTCAAATAGGGATCCGTTGCACTTGAAATAACAATGTATCCATATTGCTCTTTCTTAGCTCTTGAGGATAATTGTTTTTCCAAAATTTCAATAGCATTTGTTTTTACTGATAAACTCTCTGCCAAGTTTTCTCCGTATTTGCTACCTCTAATGTAGCAGTAAAGACAATTAAACGAACAACTGCTGTAGGGATTGAAGGTATAGTCATCTAAAAACCAAGGATCTCTTCTCTTGGTTTTATTAAGCACAGATTTAACTTCGATTTCCTTGGGCATAAGCATTTCGATTCAATCCAATTCTAACCTTTGTCCGAAACCACTGGCCTACTTTTTCTTTGTCCTGTATTTCAGAATTAAATGACTTTATGACGGCTGGGTGAAACTTGGCAATTGTCTTGGCAGCCCAACCAATACCTTGTTTTATTTCTTTATTTCGTGACTTCCCTTTTTGCAGTAGAAACGGAAAGATCTGTTCAACATACTGTTTTGAAAGACCCTTTTTTGTCGCATAATGCACTCCAGCGCCTAAGGCTCGAACGACCCAGTCACTTTCATGGCCAAACAATTTGACAATTTCCGGGAATGTATCCTTTGGTCTTGAAACCAATCCATACCCAAAAACCCTTTCCCCAATGATGTCGCATACATACCAAATATCAGCCATTGATATATACTCTGCAGCCTTTGAAAACGATTCCTTAAACGATTGCTCTATGTGCAACTGGAGCATGATTCCTAATAGAACGTTGCCTCCCATTGTTTTGAGGCGTTCTACTTCATCACAAAACGAAAAACGATCTTTCTCTGAAATTTTTTCGAATAAATTTTTACCCGCATATTCCAATAGTGGAAACTTAATCTTTTGAAGGAGTAAATTTTGATGCAAAACCTCAATCGATGAGACAATCCCATTTGCAGTATAGGCATCGATGACAAGATCAGTGCGTCTTTTGATTTCGTGTTTTCGAGTAATTGAGTTAATAACCGTATAAGCTTTGATCTCGAAATTTACGAATTCCCTCGAAAATTGATTGTGCCACCAAAGCCTGATTTTCTGATTGGTTCAAGAACTCCCTGTCTCCAGAGTTTGATAAAAAACCTAGCTCTAAGATTGTTCCAGGACAATTTGTGTTTTTGAGCAAATAAAATCGAGCCGGGGCCAATTTTGAATCTTGCGTATGATCCGATAACTCTGAAAGCAAAGATTCCGCCAGTCGCATCGAACGCTCTTCACTTGGACCACTATAATAATAAGCTTCCGCACCTGAAACTTCCGGGTTAGAAGCATGGTTAACATGTAAGGAGATAAACATGTCTGGTTCAATCTTCTTTATGTAATCTAGGCGGGAATGAAGCTCCTGAAACTGATCTTCATGTCTGGTGACTCGGATTTCAATGTTATCTTTATGGGAATATGCGGCCAACATATTGCTAATGTTCAATACAATGTCCTTTTCATTGATTTCATCTACATTGCAACCAGGGTCTTTTCCGCCATGTCCAGCATCAATAACCACAACAATTGGTTTATGTTCAATTTTTACTGTACTGCATGAAAAAACAGCAACACTCATACAAACAATAACACCTATCCTAAAGTATTCTAAACTTCTTTTTGATTTTCTGTTTAACATTTTAATTCTTTTTTTGGTTTGTAAATAACTAAAAGCGCTGGCAAGAGGTGAATTTGTTGAAATCTGATGATCCACCATTACCTGCATATATTCTTCTTTGGAAACTCCTTCATCCAACACTGCTTGATCAGCAAGATATTCGTGATTGTCTGCAATGGCTTTTCTAAACAACCAAGCAAAAGGGTTGAACCACATAATACAGATTATCAATTCCGAGAATATAATATCTAATGAATGAAGTTGACGGCTGTGGGCTCTTTCATGTAGAGAGATGGCATTACTATTATATAAAGAGGAAAACCGATCTGATGAAGAAAATACAAAATTGAAAAAGCTGAACAATTGACCTTTTCCTTGTAACATCACCACATTTAGACCATTAACCTTTATTGGCAGAATAAACTTGACAGTCTTTCGAACCAATTTTATGAGGTTGAGCATAAATCGGATTAAGAAAAGAATGGAAATTGAAAGATAGATCAGTAACAATAAGGGTGTTTCTCGAGATTCCTGCGAAATAGAATCATAAAAAACCTCTTGCGAAACGTTTAGATTTTCCGCTATATTGTTGGAAACGAAACTCGCTGTTTGCACAGGTACCTCGATTGGTCCCTCAAATTGAAGCCATGGTATTATTAAGGCCAAAAACATTACTGAGAGCATATAAAACCTCTTGAACTGATATCTTGTTGACCTACGCAATAGACACCAGTACATTAAATAAGAAATGGCTAGAATAACATTTACAAGTATGAGATTTTTAATCATTTTTCTTTTTTAGAATCTCTTGGTTTATCAATTTCTGCAATTCTTCAAGTTCATTTAAACTCATGTTGGAGTTTTTAGTGAAAAATGAAGCAAACTGTGTATTGGAGTTATTGAAAAAGTCGTTAACCATCGTTTTCAATTTTGAAGAGAAGTAGTTCTTTTTCTCCAAAATAGGGAAATAATGTTTGTCTCTTCCGTACTTTTTGAACCCAATATATTCTTTATCGCACATCCTTTTTACCAGAGTGGAAATTGTGGTATAAGCAGGTTTTGGGTCAGGAAATTGATCAACAATTTCTTTAAGAAATGCTTTTTTCAGCTTCCACAAGTATTCCATTATTTGGAGTTCCGAGTCGTTAAGCGATTTCATTACAACTGTAGTTTTATTACTACAATTGTAGTTATTTAATTCGAATAAAAAAAATCCTGGCTTCTTTAAATTGATTTTCCGTATTCACAAGCGTCAAAATTTCTTGTTCATTCATCTTTAATCCCCTACTTTCGTAGCTCTTAACTGATACATGAAACCAGAACACAAAGACTTACACGTTTACAACACGTTAACCGCACAGAAGGAGCCTTTTTCTACTATTATTCCGGGATATGTAGGCATGTACGTCTGTGGGCCAACAGTTTATAGTGATGTTCATTTAGGCAACTGTAGGACTTTTATCAGTTTTGATGTTATTTATCGCTACTTGAAACATTTGGGTTACAAAGTTCGATATGTAAGAAACATTACGGACGTTGGTCATTTAGAGGGCGATGCGGACATTGGTGCTGAAGATAAAATATCAAAGAAAGCTAGGCTCGAGAAAATTGAACCCATGGAGGTTACACAGCGTTACACTCTGGGGTTTCATGATATGATGCAAATCTTCAATATTGCTCCTCCTGATATTGAACCAAGAGCCACTGGTCACATTATTGAACAGATTGATATGGTTCAGAAGATTCTGGACAATGGTTTTGCTTATGTTGTTAACGGTTCTGTTTACTTCGATACGCAAAAATTTGCCAACGAATCAAATATCGAGGGATATAACTATGGAAAATTATCAGGACGCATTTTAGAGGACTTGTTTACCGAAACACGAGATCTAAAAAATCAAGGTGAAAAAAGAAACGCTTCCGATTTCGCTATTTGGATCAAAGCGGCTCCAGAACATATTATGAAGTGGAAATCACCATGGTCAATTGGGTTTCCAGGATGGCATTTGGAATGTTCGGCAATGAGCACGAAGTATTTAGGCGAAACCTTTGATATTCATGGTGGAGGCGGTGATCTTAAGTTCCCTCATCATGAAAATGAAATCGCCCAAAATGCGGGATCTTGTGGCAAACAACCAGCAAAATATTGGTTACATGGAAACATGCTCTTATTGAATGGCAAAAAGATGTCTAAGAGCGATGGAAATTCTATCACTCCCCAAGAGCTTTTTGCTGGTGGCTCCGAACATATTTCCAAGGGTTATTCACCCATGATGGCGCGTTTTTTGATGCTACTTTCTCATTACACAAATCCTTTAGATCTTACAAACAAAGCGCTTTCAGATGCTGAAAAAGGATATGATAAGCTGACTGAGATGTACAATAAACTACAAGAACTTGTACCAAATAATGATGCTCCCGAATTTGATTATGCAGCGTTTAAGAAGAAGTTTTATTCAGCAATGAATGATAACTTTAATTCCCCTCTTCTTATCTCGCATCTATATGGTCTATCAACAGAAGTTAATAAAAGGATTTCCGGGGAAGGCATTTCCGCTCATGACCTTGAACAAGTCAAAAGTCTCGTTGAAGAATTCATGATAGACGTTTTGGGTCTTCGTTTAGAAACCCAAACAACTTCTAACCAGGGAGTTGAAAACGAATTAATGGAATTAATTCTTGAGTTGAGAGCACAAGCCAAATCCAATAAGGATTTTGGAACTGCCGATTTGATCAGAAATAAATTGTCCGATCTCAACATCACATTAAAGGATTCAAGGGAAGGAACTGAATGGTCATATGAATAAGATTCTAAAAATTACAATTGTATGGAGTAGTTTTTTGTTGCTCTTGGGAGCATGTGAGGAACCTCAAAAACCAAAAAAGGAAAAAAAGCCTACCGCACAAAAGCCCAAGGTTGAACCACTACCACCGCCAGAATTCAATGCTGATTCAGCCTACAAATTTATAGAAAGACAAGTCCAATTTGGACCAAGGGTCCCAAACACGAAAGCCCATCAAAAATGTGCCGATTATTTGGTTTCGACATTAGAGTCATATGACCTAAAAGTTATCCGTCAAAGAGCAGAAGTAGAAGCCTACAATGGGAAGACACTTCAAATTCAAAATATCATAGCTCAATATGACTCTGCCAATCCAAATCGAGTATTGCTTTTTGCCCACTGGGACTCAAGACCTTATGCAGATCGTGATGACGAAAGAAAGGCCGTCCCTATAGATGCCGCCAATGATGGAGGAAGTGGCGTTGGGGTTTTATTGGAAATTGCTAGAGCAATAAACAACAGTGAGATCAAACCAAGAGTGGGAGTGGACATTGTTTTCTTTGATGCAGAAGATTATGGGCAACCAAATGCTACGATTATTGCCCACCAATCCAATACTTGGTGTTTGGGCTCTCAATATTGGGCAAGAAACAACCCTATACCAAATTACTATGCCAAATATGGTATTCTTTTGGACATGGTTGGTGCCAAAGATGCTGTATTTCCAAAAGAGATGAATTCAATGAACTATGCCCCAACAATAGTCAATAAGGTTTGGAGTACAGCGGCTAAACTGGGTTATTCGAATTATTTTATACCTAAAAGAGAATTTAGGGGTATAACAGATGATCATTTGTATGTTAATGCCATTGCTGGTATTCCCAGCATTGATATTATTCACTATCGCCCTGATGTAAATGATTTTGGATCTTTTCATCATACTCATGATGACACCATGGACATTATTCATAAGCCAACGCTGCACGCTGTTGGGCATACAGTATTAACCGTTATTTATTCTGAATAACCTGAGATCATTCTCAAGTATTATCAACATCTAACTATTGCGGTAAACACCTATTAATACTTACTTTAGTATTTAGGAACATGAACGAAGAGCAAATCGATTTTCATTTAGGCACCATTGACTTTAGTAATTTACAAATCATTACTATTTCAATGAAGAATATCACCCTGACTCCAAAGGCCATCAAAGAGTTGTTTGACACTCAGGATCTTGTGTTTCGTAGAGCTGCAGAAAAATTCGTATTGATCACGGATACGACAGCATTAACTGGATCCGATTTTAAAGGTCAGGTTGATTTAGCCCATCGTTCAAAGGCTCTTGAGAAAAAATATAAAGGAAGGTTTATCAAGAATTATATAGTCATTTCAAATCCCATTGTGCGTGTAATGCTTCAAGGAATTAATATACTATCTGCGCCTATAGTTCCACAAGTCATTTGTCATTCTTATGGTCAAGCATATGATAAAGCACGATTGGAAATCAGTACGTGGTAGGCTTAGTGTTCAATTATTCTTCAATTGGAACATCTCCGACATACTTTCCTTTCTTATAACGCTCGATTGCGATTAGGATACCATCATCATTGTATCTATAGTACTGACCATCGATCAGTTTATAGTTTTTGAAAATACCTTTCTGAGAGATTTGTTTGTTCTTATTGTAGAGGGTATGCTCCCCGTTTCCATTGAACGGATTCACCTTTTTCTGTGCTGCATTTTGCTGAGCTCCTTCTTCTACCTTTGCTTCCTTAGTCTCATCTATTGTTTCCATAACTGGGTCTTTGGAGGCCAGTGCTTTGTCGATAGGATCTTTGGTGACTGTCTTCGCATGATTTACTTTCCCGGGTTCATCAAAGTACTTTAATGATTTGAGGCTCCCATCAGCATAATACTCTTTAAACTCTCCAACTTCTTTCCCTTCCTGAATGTTTCCAATGATCATCAATTGACCATTGTCATAGAAATATTTTTGCTCGCCATCTCTTTTCCCGCTTTGGTTGAAAATAAAATCTTGCATGGGCTCACCATTCTCGTAAAACCTTTTAAAGTCACCTACATTTCTTCTGGTTTTCCAATGGCCATGTTCTTCAAGTTGTCCATTTTCATAATAGACTTTATACTCTCCTCTAGGAACATTATTGACGTAAGTTATGAGGGTATGCACCTTTCCATTCGGCCAATATTTCAACCATACTCCTTGTTTACGATTGTTCTTGAAATTTCCTTCCTCCACAATCTGATCCGGTTTAAACTCTGGTTCATTTTTCATTCTGCCAAAATAAACCCACTCTCCTTGTTTCTGATTGTTGTCATCTACTCTATTGATGGTGTCTCCATCATATAGAATATAATTTTGGGCCACAATGTTTTCACCAAAGAAAAGCATACACACAAATAGCCCTAGGAGCATTCTCATTTGTATTTTTTTCCAAGCTTTCATAAATCCTTGCTACGTCCCGTATATACGAAAAAACTTATAAGAGGTTTCAGACCCTACAATAATAGTTAAATTTTGAATTTCCCAATCAATTCAATGCCAAAAATAGCACTCATTGCCAAAGTCATTCAACAATCTTGCCGTTCATGAAAAGAATCGCTCAAAAATGAGAGAAGAATATTAATTAAACTGGAGATTCTTCAACATTACATCTACCATTTTTGGTAAATCATAATGCGCCTCCCATAACCAGTGTTGTCTGGCCAAACTATCATCAATGCTCGAAGGCCAACTGTCTGCGATACTTTGTCTATGATCAGGATCAAATGAGATTTTAAAATCAGCAATTCGCTTCTTAATTTCAGAGGCAATCTCTTTTGGAGAAAAACTCATCCCAGCAATATTATAGCTTGATCTTATCTTAATTTGCTCTTTTGGAGCTTCCATCAACTCTATGGTTGCCCTAATAGCATCATCCATATACATCATGGGTAAGAAACTATCCTCTTTGAGGTAACATGTATAATGGCGGTCTTTTAATGCTTTATGAAATATATGTACAGCGTAATCGGTTGTGCCTCCTCCAGGTTGCGATTTCCAGCCAATTAACCCTGGATAACGAATACTCCTTACATCCACATCGCTTTTTTCGAAAAAATATTCGCACCAGCGTTCTCCGGCCAACTTACTGATTCCATAAACCGTGTTGGGTTCAGTAATTGTGTATTGTGGGCACATTTCTTTTGGGCTGTTTGGCCCGAAAACTGCTATAGAACTAGGCCAAAAAATCTTTTCGATTTTGTTTTTTCTTGCCATATTTAGCAGGTTGAGCAAGCCGTTCATATTGAGATTCCATGCAAAACCTGGGTTTTGCTCTGCTGTTGACGACAACAAAGCCGCGAGTAAATAAACTTGTGTTATATTATGCTTGCTAACAATGTGATTTAGCCTCTTAAGATCCAGAATATCAAGTATTTCATAAGGCCCCCCTTCAAACACTTCATATCCAGGTGTTTTTATATCAGAAGCGACTACATTATTGTCTCCATATTGATCCCTTAACTTTAACACCAGCTCAGTACCAATTTGGCCTGCAGCTCCCACTACTAAAATCTTACCACTCATATTAATTTGAAAGATATCTTACATAGCCTTCAATAGCACTCCTTAACGCAAGTTTCTTAATTGGATATTGAGTATGAACGTCATTTGCTGCATTTTGGAAGAAGTTGTAAAAGGGGTTTGAATAAAGATTGTTTTCTGCATCAGGGTCGTTGTGATGTGTATGATCTTTGATTAAAGCTGCGATTTGAAGTGCGATTCCCACATGTCCCGTTCCGTCCATAACTGCCTCCAGCAAAATATTTAGGTCGTTTAACTCATTAATCAATTCTCTTGTGCTCATAGTCCTATTTTAGTTTCAAATATAAGATGGATTAACGTTTTAAGCTATATAAGCTGAAATTGTCATCTTCAAATATTTTCATTGAATCAGTCATACTGCCACTATTTTTATCAATAATCATATACTTAGCGCCTAAGTGCATTAAGGAATCAAGATGATTATCATTTTCAAGATGCTCATTGCTTACAATCCAACCCTTTCGGTTGGTATAATAGAGTGACGATGGAGAGTTATTTCCGTTCACCACTATTAAATCCTTTTTTGGAATATATGTCTCGCATATACCTTCTAGGTCAAGAAGGTACATTTTCCTTTCTGATAGAAAAAAATCATGCTGTTGGTTCAATAAGCCCTCTAAACCTATGGCTACTAATAATAAAATCGCGAAACGGCTTTTGGAGTGCAAAGCTTCCAAACCATAACCTGCGATTAAAGCCATTACTGGCACAAATGGGATGATATAATAACCATGTAAGGGGAAAACAGATCCTGTTTTGGCTATGAACCCAAAAAAAACAAGCGTTATAATACACAGGCCAATTTTAAGCAGTGACTTAGTATTCTTGAAAAACACAAATAGCCCAACAACTACCATTACCAAGGCCACCTAAGACCTTAGGGCACTGAAATAAAACTTCTCGAAAAGTTCTTTATACAATGGGATAATTTCGAGAAGGCCTTCAACCAAGCCCCTTGGAAAGTAGAGTTCAAACTTGTAAGTATTCACCAAATATGGAACCCAAAGAAAATACCAAATTAGCACTGGAATTATTACTAATACTGAAACAATGGAGAATATGATTCTTTTCTTAAGCGGTATCTTTCTTACAAAAGGTACTACTGAAACCAAACTGAATACACTTAGAGCCGGTATCTTACTCAACATCCCGATGGCACAAAGCACAAAAAAGCCCGTTAGAGATAATATTTTGCCAGATTTCAGATAATCATATCCCATCCATAAACCAGTTAGCAATAAGGACAAGCTAAAGGTATCTGGCATTACCTTTCTCGAGTAGCTAAACCAAAGGGAGAACAGCAGGACAATTGTGGCATTAAAGGCCACTTTCTGATTGACGAACTCCCTTATAATTCTGAAAAAACTCCAAAGACCAATTGATGAGAAAATTAAATTAATCAGCCTTCCATACCAGTGCTCAAAACCAAACAAAGCAGATACCAAAAAAATCAAATAATTAAAAACAGGAAATTCTGACCCGATGATACCCGTCTTTTCTCCTGCCATATCAATTTTAGGGTATAAAATATTTGGATCTTCTAAAAAATTTCTGGCGACCATATTAGTAAGTGACTGACGCCAGTTGTGACCGCTTTCTAATGGAGGATTCTGAATACCAATAAGCCTTACTAAAAACATTAGCACGATCCAAAATCGTATGTCTTTGATCAAACGAATTATTTTTCCTGACAATTTCACTTAGGCCACAAAATTAATCACGAAGTTCTATAGTCGGGTTTGCTTTAAAAAAAATGCCCTAAAAAGGGCATCGTTCTTACCACGTTTTACATGTGGTTGATTGAGGTAATCTTTTTAAGATTTTGAACGAAGATATTTGTAATTAACCACACCGAACAGGCAAAAACTAGCCATTTATCATTGGAACAATTTGAAGGTATATTCAGCAAGTAATAAATGCGATTTGGATCACATTTGGTTTTCGAAAAATTTAATGAAAGCATCTCTTTTAGCACGTGCTACCACAAACTCGATTTTGTTGGTCAATTCGACCCTGTGTTCTTTTCCTTTGTAATAATTCCGCACATGTGCCGTATTTATGAGATGTGATTGATGAATTCTAAAGAAACCAAATTTTGTCAAAAGCTGCTCATAATGTTTCAAGGTTCTGCTGGAAACGACTCTATCTCCATTGAGCGTATAAATCTCGCAGTAATTTCTGTCTGACTGGCAATAGACGATTTCCTCTGGCTTCAAAACGGTAAATCCATCCGCAAAGGGGATTACAATTTTTCTTTGATCAGATCTTCCTACCAAATTCTGTACAAAAGTTTCCCTCCTTAAGGACTCGTTTTGCTGAATAACTTTTGCAACAGCTGCGGCAAGTTCATCATCCTGGGCTGGTTTGAGCAGATAATCTATAGCACTGAATTTTATAGCATCCAAGGCATATTGATCATATGAAGTGCAAAAGATCACCTGATAGTCGATATCAGCTGTTTGGCGTAATAAATCAAACCCAGTTTTTGGAGGCATTTGAACATCTAAAAAGATAAGATCTGGTCTCAAACTTCTTATCAATCGCTCTCCGTTTTCAACAGAGTCTGCTGTTCCAATTAAAACAAGCTCTTCAGAGTGGTTATTGTGTATTAGATCTGAAAGATAGTTTCTAGAATTTTCTTCATCATCAATTATGATGCATTTCATCATAAATCAAATTTAATGGAAGAAATTATAATAGAACCTTTAAGGGCCACCTTATATTTGAATTAAAACATTAACGGGAGCTCAAATAACACTTCTGTACCCTCATTACCAGAATTGATTTGAAACCTTCCGTTGCCTTCATATTTCTTCCAAGTCAATTCGATTCGTTCTTTAGTGATTCGAGTAGCATGGGAATTATGACCTTCTTTCTGATTATTCAAATCAACACCCACTCCATTATCTTTAATAGAACATTTGATTGCTTCACCATTGAGGTTTATATCAATGGATAATAGGCCCGTATCCCCTTTTGGCATCAACCCGTGCCATATTGCATTTTCGGCAAAGGGTTGAAACAGCATTGGGGGTATTGTAGAGTTGTAGACATCTATCAAGGGATCTATGTGCAATTGATATTGAAACTTATTGTTCGTCCGCAATTGCTCCAGATCAAGATAGAGTTTTAGCGCATCTAATTCCTCTTGTATCGTAATCTCCAAATTGTTAGAATGCTCGAGAATCATTCTGGAAAGTCTTCCAAACTTACTTATGTAAGCTGAAAGCACCTTCTCATCTTTAATCTCTCCCTTTGAAATAGAATGGTGTAGGGTGTTCAAAAAATTTGAAATAAAATGAGGGTTCATTTGACTTAATAGCGCTCTCAGTTCAGCGCTTTCCTTTTGAGTGGATATGATCTCATTTTTTTCTTCCAATATTTCATTGGCCTTTTGCTTTTGTTTGAACATTCCGAATAAAAGCAGAGCACCTAAAAGCAAAATTATAGCACTCGAGACCCACAGAATGTTTCTTGTTTTGGACCTTTGCAATTCATTCTCCTTGTGTAGGTTTTCACTGCTGAGCTTTTCAATTTCTAGTTCTTGCTCTTTTGACTCATATAATTGTTCAAGTTGCAACACCTCATCTGTTTTCTCTTTATTCCACAAACTATCTTTCAATGTTTGTTGAATCTTTTGAGCGTGCCAGGCTTTCTCATAATTATTATTTAACCTCCAGGAATTAGACAAACTCTCATAAACAGCTATTTTATCTCTCAACGACATCCCCTCATCAACAAGTTCCTTTGCCATTAAACTATATTCTAATCCTTTGCTGTATTCTCTCAGTTCATTATAACATTTCGCAAGCCCTGTATAGCATTTAAAGACATTTCTTTTGTTGGTGTGCATCATTTTGGCAGTATCCGAACAATGAAGTCCTTTCTCATAGTAGTGGATTGCCTTTTCAAAATTCTTGCTGTTCAAAAAGTTCTTCCCTAAACCCGAAAAAGTAATGAGGTAATCCGAAGCAGAACTTTTGTAACGAAGACTTTCTAACATAGCCTTTTCAGCAGCTTCGAAATCACCTAACTTAGTGTATGCAGTTCCCATATTATAAAGAGAACGCCCAATTTGTTGACTATTATTCTGGCTTCGAGCTATTTCATAAATTTCCTGATTATACTTTATGACTTCTTCAAGGTTGTTTAGAACGGTAGCAACATACCCTAGATGATTCAAAGATTTGAGAATATAAAATGTATCTGAATGTAATTCCGAAAATCTTTTACAATCACTAATATATCGATGGCCCTCATCAATTCTCCCTTCTCTCAAACACAAATTAGATTTTTGGAAATAGTATTGAAGCATTAATGGGTCTAAACTATCTCCCTCAAGAATAATTTTAATTGAATCACAATATGAATGTGAGGTTTGAAAATCTCCAATATTAAAGTGTACAAGAGAAAGCATTTTATAAGCCTTAGACAGCCCTTCGGTATCAGCTGGTTGGGATTTTAAGAATTCATCTCCATAAATGATGGAACTATCCTTATTATGCCTCATATAGTGCAAAATGATGCATTGAAAAGCATCGATTTTACTTTCATTTGTTTGAGCCTCAGTTAAATTTAGCTTCAGCACAGAAATATCAGACGAACAATCAATTGCAAAAATTGAGAGCCCAATTAAGCATAATCCGATAATTCCAGTTATCCTCATACGTCAAAGTTAAATGAACCTTATCTAACAAAAATCATTTTTCAAAGCCCTTACAAACCCGTATCTTTGCAAAATCATGGTTTTGCACAATAAGTATGATAAAGAAACGCTTAAAAAATTTCTTGACCAAGAAGGACTTGAAAGAACTACTTTATCATTTTACAGATATGTGATTCTTGAGGATCTTGAAACCTTAAGGGATCAACTCTACGCTGAATGGGAAGCACTAAAGGTTTTGGGGCGTATTTATATTGCCCGAGAAGGTATTAATGCTCAACTCAATGTACCTTCGGAAAACCTTGATGCTTTTAGAGAAAACCTAGAATCCAGAGTGGCCTTTAAAAGCATGCCCTTTAAAGTGGCCGTAGAAGAAGAAGATTCATTTTTAAAGCTAAAAATCAAAATCCGAAACAAGATTGTTGCAGATGGCCTGGATGATGAAGAATACGATGTTACTAACGTAGGAACTCATCTTTCTGCAAAAGAGTTTAATGAGGCGATCAAAAATGGTGCTATCGTGGTTGATATGCGAAATCACTATGAAAGTGAAGTGGGGCATTTTGAAGGAGCTATATTGCCTCAGGTTGATACCTTTAGAGAGGAACTTCCGAAAGTCAAAGATGAACTTGAGGATAAAAAAGACGAAAAAATACTGTTATACTGTACAGGTGGTATCCGATGTGAGAAGGCCAGCGCATATTTAAAACATCATGGGTTTAAAGATGTAAATCAGCTACATGGAGGCATCATAGATTACAAGCACCAAGTAGACAATGAAGGTCTTGAGAATAAATTTATTGGTAAGAATTTTGTCTTTGATGATCGATTGGCAGAAAAAATCTCAGACGACATCATAGCAAAGTGTCATCAATGTGGTGCTCCCTGCGATGACCATACCAATTGTTCAAACGTAGGCTGCAACTTACTTTTTATCCAATGCCCAAACTGCAAAGCTAAGTTTGAAAACTGTTGCACTCCAAAGTGCAAAGAAATCAACGCTTTACCCGAAGAAACTCAAAAAGAAATGCGAAAAGGAAAGCTGGAGCGCAAAAGATTCAACAAAGGGCTTCAAAACCCAGATGAACTCAAGGATAAAATTAAGGATCAACTAGAAAATGGATTTAACATCCTATATTGATCTCGTTTCATTAAGAATCATTTAATTTTGGGTCCGCGCTAAGGATCGAAATGGCATCTCTTGAGAAAGGTTTTTGCTTTCTCGAGAATATAATGGAGAGCCTGGTCCCGCATTTGAGGGGTTAAATACCTGTTTGACAAATTCGGGAAGCGCCACAAACATTATTTCGTTTTATGAGAAGAACAGAAGTCAAATCAGTACTTACTGGTGCGGATGAAGGAAACAAGGTCAACGTAAAAGGTTGGATTAGAACAAACAGAGGAAGTAAAAATGTATCGTTTATAGCCTTAAATGATGGTTCAACCATTAAAAACCTCCAAGTTGTAGTTGACAATGACAAGTTTTCTGAAGACTTAGTTAAGAGGTTAGGAACAGGAGCTTGTGTTTCTTTTACGGGTGACTTGGTCGCATCACAAGGATCTGGACAAGCAGTAGAATTATTAGCAGAAACGATTGAAGTCCTTGGTGATGCCGATCCAGAAGATGTGAAGCTCACAATACTTCAACCCAAAAGGCATACTCTAGAAAAACTTCGCGAGCAAGCACATTTGAGGTTTAGAACCAACACTTTCGGTGCTGTTTTTAGGGTAAGAAATGCATTGGCATATGCCATTCACAAGTACTTTAATGATAAAGGATATGTTTATGTGAATACTCCAATCATCACCGGATCAGATGCTGAAGGTGCTGGGGAAATGTTTCAGGTTACCACTTTGGATTTGAAAAACGCACCATTGAATGATCAAAAAGAAGTTGATTTTGAACAAGACTTTTTTGGTAAGGCTACGAACCTAACAGTATCTGGGCAGCTGGAGGCAGAATTGGCAGCACTTGCTTTAGGAAAAGTTTACACTTTTGGCCCCACTTTTAGAGCTGAAAACTCTAATACAACGCGTCATGTTGCTGAGTTCTGGATGATAGAGCCAGAAGTTGCTTTCGCAGATCTGAACGAGAACATGGATATTGCCGAAGACTTCTTAAAATATGTCATTAAATATGCCATGGACAATTGCTCGGATGACTTGGAATTTCTTCACAAACGAGAAGTGGATGCTGATAAACAAAAGAAAGCTGAGGATCGAAACGAATTACCATTGCTAGAACGTTTAAATTTTGTTGTACAAAACGAGTTTGAACGATTGACATATACAGAAGCCATAGACCTTCTTAGAAATTCTAAACCAAACAAGAAGAAACGTTTTCAATATCTAATTGAAGGTTGGGGAGCCGATCTACAATCAGAACATGAACGTTATCTTGTCGAAAAGAAGTTTAAAAAACCTGTTATCTTAACCGATTACCCAGCCGATATTAAAGCATTTTATATGCGTCAAAATGATGATGGAAAAACAGTGCGAGCTATGGACATTCTATTTCCAGGAATCGGTGAGATCGTGGGCGGCTCTCAGAGAGAAGAACGTTTAGATAAACTTAAAGAAGGTATTGAGCGATTTGATATTCCTGAAGAACATATATGGTGGTATCTAGAAACCAGGAAACTGGGTACTGCTCCTCATAGCGGTTTTGGGCTTGGTTTTGAACGACTTGTTATGTTCGTCACTGGGATGACCAATATTAGAGATGTGATTCCTTTCCCAAGAACTCCAAAGAACGCTGAATTTTAAGTTGGAAATAAAGTGTAAAAATGCTTTCTTCACAATTATTAACATTTTTGAAACTATCTTGGCACCATCTTCGTTTTTGAATTGATGTCATAAAGTAAACGCCTTATGTTAAAACAGACATTACAACAAAAACTCCTTCAAAAGTTATCCCCGCAGCAAATTCAATTGATGAAGTTGTTGCAACTTCCAACTGTTGCACTAGAGCAAAGGATTAAGGAAGAACTTGAAACGAACCCAGCTTTAGATGAAGGAAAAGAGCAATCCGATTCAGAATTTGAACAAGATGAATATGATGATGCATATGATAATATTAGTGAGGGGGAGGCTGAATTTGACTTTTCTGACTATTCTGATGATATGCCATCTTATAAATTGTACTCGTCAAACAAAGGGGCTGATGCTGATGATAAGACCATACCATTTTCGGCTGGAAAATCATTTCATGAAATGCTTTTGGATCAATTGGGGCTTAGTGTTTTAGATGAAAGAGAAGAGCAAATTGCAAAAACGCTTATTGGAAATATTGATGAATCCGGCTATTTAAGAAGAGATTTAGAAGCTATTGTTGATGATTTGGCATTTGCTCAAAACGTTGAAACCAATGAGGAAGAGCTTGTAACCTTATTGAACATTATCCAAGCATTTGATCCAGCCGGAGTGGGTGCAAGAAGTCTACAAGAATGTCTCTTACTACAACTTGATCGAAAGCTTTATCAGGATGATTCTGTGGAAATTGCTAAACTGATTCTCAGAGATAATTTTGATGAATTCACCAAAAAACACTACAACAAAATAATCAAAAGACTTGGAATTACTGAGGATGAGCTGAAAGAAGGCATTGATGAAATACTAAAGCTCAATCCCAAACCCGGAAACTCTTTGAATGAATCAATCAAAGTTATTGAACACATCATTCCAGACTTTTTGATCCAAAATAGTAATGAAAAGCTTGAGCTAACGCTCAATTCAAAAAACGCACCTGAGCTTCATTTAAACAGAAAGTATTCTGAAATGATCGAGACGATAATGGCTCAAAAAGGTAAACCGAACAAAGAGCAGAAAGAAGCTTTAATGTTTGTAAAGCAGAAAATTGACTCCGCAAAATGGTTTATAGATGCTGTAAAACAAAGACAACAAACTTTGCTTTTGACAATGGACGCTATTATGCATTTCCAATACGATTATTTTATGTCTGGTGATGAAACCAAGCTAAAACCAATGATTTTGAAGGATATTGCAGATAAGGTCAATCTTGATATTTCTACCATATCAAGAGTGGTAAACAGTAAATATGTTCAAACGCCATATGGAACCTTTTTGTTGAAGACTTTCTTCTCAGAGTCTCTATCCACCTCTTCAGGTGAAGAAGTTTCAACTCGTGAGGTTAAAAAAATACTTCAGGACCTTATCAGTTCTGAAGATAAGCGCAAACCAATTACTGATGAAAAGCTCGCTGAAGCTTTGAAGGAAAAGGGCTACAACATCGCGAGAAGGACAGTTGCAAAGTATCGGGAGCAACTTAAAATCCCAGTAGCTAGGCTAAGAAAGGAACTCTAATTCTCAGACCCTGGAAGAAAAAATCTCGGAAATATTGTCGGTGATCTTTCACCCGTTGTTAATGCCAACATACGGTATTTTAATCATCTTTAATCTAGATACATATTTAAATTATAGAACCGACTTTACAAGCAAACTGTTGATCGCACTTCCTGTGTTCATCAATACCTTTCTGATTCCTTCTATTATGATTGTAATCTTATACTTACTGAAAATCGTGAAGTCATTAAAATTAGAAGATAGTCAGGACAGGTTTTTTCCGTACACCATAGCCGTATCTGCCTACTTTGCTACATACTATATCCTATCTCAATATCAGATGCCACAGATCATCACCTCGTTTATCGTTTACTCCGGAATTACCATAATCGTGACGCTATTGATTAACTTAAAATGGAAAATTAGCGCGCATATGATTGGTATTGGTGGCTTGTTGGGTGCAATGTTTGTAGTCAGTGACTTCTTAAATGTTCAAGTGGTAAACTGGTTCTGTCTCATCACTTTAGTTGCTGGGTTAATTGGGTATTCAAGACTTAATCTGAAAGCTCACACAACCAATCAGGTCGGCTTTGGGTTTATTCTGGGTTTTGGAATGCAACTTTTGACTTTTGTCAAGTTATTCTAGAATTCTTTTGCCAATTAATGGGGTCAATAAGATGCAAATCAGCAAGGAAACTCCAAAACCATGCTTCTTGTATCTATTCTCAGACCAAGCTGTTAATATACACAATACTAAATAGAGATAGACTAAAACTGGTATGGCAATTAATAAAGCAAAAATAAAATCAGGTTCGTCCTTATGAATTACCACGATTAAGGGAAGCATCTTACTCTAGCAAAACATATGTGAAACCAATAGACAATGGCCTCACCTCAACTCCTTGATTCTTTTCGAATAGATTATTCAGAGCGTAGTAACCGAATATTCCCCATCGCTGATACCCAAATTTAAAATGCCCACCAAAACGCCACTGATTGACATTCGGGAAAATAAAAGTTTTGTATTTATCGTCTCCAATCTTCGTTTTATCATGAGCGTCTAGTAAAAATCCAGCTCGAGCCCCAACACTGAACCGCCAAGAATTTCCTCTCGCATCTGGTTTACTTCTGAATCTCAATTCTACAGGAAGATCTATATAGTTTGTTGACAGTTTGTGGCGTTTTACATTTTCCAATTCAGAAAAAACATCAAATTGAGAATACGATTCTGTAAGATTGGTATCCGGATTGCTCACTTGCTGTATTTTGGCATTGCTAAACACGTTGTGCGAGGCAAAACCTAAACCAGCTGCAAGACTGAATGGGCTTTTACCTATTTGAGCATCATAAAAATAAGTAAAGGAAACTCCTCTTGAAAACCACCTCACCTTGACACTGTCCTGATCCATGAGCCAATTGTCATGAAAAAAATTGAATACGACTCTGTCTTTGACCTCTCCTTTAATTGGACGGTCTGGCAAATCCTGAGCATTTAAGCATGTAAAACATACCAAGCCCATAAATAATGAAGTTAAGAGTTTTGAGATCATACTATTAAAATGGCTTCAAAGTTAGCCTTGTTTATGTAATGACACTGTTAAAAAACTAAAAATTGAACATTAAATTGTTTAGTCATAAACAATTTCTCTCTTTTCAGCGTTAACTTTGTCAAATGTCAGATTCTGTAATTCAACGAATTCCGTTATTCACTGAAAACCTTCATGGCCATTCTAGGTGGCTTACAAGGGAAGTTAAGATTGGAGATGTAGGAGTGGGAGGAAACAACCCAATAAGAATCCAATCCATGACTACCACGGATACGATGGATACCATTGCAACAGTTGAGCAAACAATTAGGATGGTCGAATTTGGTTGCGAGTATGTAAGGATTACAGCTCCTAGTCTTAAAGAAGCCAAAAACCTGCAGGAGATAAAAAAAGAGCTGAAAAAAAGGGGAGTAAATGTTCCTCTAATCGCTGACATACACTTTACTCCTAACGCTGCCGAAGAAGCAGCAAGAATTGTCGAAAAAGTGAGGGTGAATCCAGGCAACTATGCCGACAAAAAGAAGTTCAACCAAATTGACTATACTGACGCATCTTATGAGGCGGAGATTGATAGAATTCGTGGCAGATTCCAGCCACTAGTCAAAATATGCAAAGAATATGGAACAGCCATGAGAATTGGAACCAACCACGGGTCACTTTCTGACAGAATTCTATCTCGCTATGGAGATACACCCGAAGGAATGGTTGAGTCAGCGTTAGAATTTGTTCGTATTTGTAGAGATCATGATTATCATGACATTGTCCTTTCTATGAAGGCTAGTAATCCTCAAGTTATGGTTCAGGCTTATCGTCTTTTGGTATCTCAAATGAAAATGGAAGGTATGAATTACCCACTCCATTTGGGTGTTACTGAAGCAGGTGACGGTGAGGATGGTCGGATTAAATCTGCAATTGGTATCGGTGCTCTATTGGAAGATGGTTTGGGTGACACTGTAAGGGTTTCTTTAACTGAAGAACCTGAGATTGAAGGTCCAGTGGCTAAAAAGATTGTGAGTCCATATTTGAATATCAAATCCAATCCTCAAAAGGATCTTGAACACGAAGGCCCACCCATCGATTTCATCTCCTACAACCGCAGAGCGACTCATGAAGTGCTCAATATTGGGGCTAAAAACCCACCTGCTATCATCCAAGATTACTCCACAAGAACTTCCATAAGTCAAGCCAATCTATTTGGAATTGGATATCAATACTCAATTGAGTTGGACAAATGGAATATTGGTGATATGGCGGCTGACTATATTTACATCGGTAAAAATCAAATTGAGTTCGAAACTCCTGGTACACTGGGCGTCATACAAGACTATGAAGTTTGGGAGCGACAAAAAGAAAGGCACTACCCTTTGTTGAGTCTAGAAGACATCAGCTCCTTACCAAAAGATCAAGTAGGGTTTTTACAGCTTAGCACACAAGATATCAATCAAATAGAATCTCTTAAAGGTTATGATAAACTTTGCATTATTCTAAGTTCAACCGAAGATCTGCCCTATAAACACTTCAGAAAGTTCTTTCTTTCACTTATCGAAAATGAAATCCAAAATCCAGTAATTGTTTTAAACGAATACGAGCTTCCAACTTTAGAAGATCTCTGGATACGTTCTTCTGTTGATCAAGGAACACTTTTTCTAGATGGGCTGGGAGACGGACTGTGGATAAAAGCCAATTTTTCGGTAAAAGACATTAATAACTTGTGTTTTGGGATTTTGCAAGCCACTAGAACAAGGATTTCTAAAACGGAGTACATTTCCTGTCCATCTTGCGGAAGAACACTCTTTGATCTGCAAGAAACCACTGGTAAAATTAGACAGGCAACAAGTCATCTTAAAGGAGTAAAAATTGGTATAATGGGTTGTATCGTCAATGGTCCCGGAGAAATGGCTGATGCGGATTATGGATATGTAGGTACAGGCCCAGGTAAAATTTCTTTATATAAGGAGAAGGAAGTAGTTGTCAGAAATGTCCCTGAAGAGCAAGCCGTTGAAGCTTTGATTGATTTAATTAAGTCACATAATGATTGGGTGGATCCCAACTAAATGAACCACCTTCAGAATTCTTAAATTCAATTGATTATTGAACGTACTGAGATGCAAGATCTCTTGAGTACTCCAGTTTCACGTTGAGATCATATGCTCCTTGGTCCTGAGGTATCTTAAATTTCCGATCATACTTTATGACTTTGTCCCCAGTAAATACCTTGATTTGATAATATTCTGAGTGAACTCTTGGGATAAGAAATGCAGCCTTGTTGATGTCATTGGAGTGAGTCTTATATTCAACTCCATTATCTACTAAGGTAACAACAATTTGATGTGGTTTTTCGAACAAAGGATAATCTATGAGTTCGATTGTGACAAGAGCTGAATCTTCTGTCGCCTTTAGCTCTGAATCCGAATAGATTGATTGATCAGATTTGATATTGGAAGTATCTTCGCTACAAGCAAATAATAAAACCCAGGCTATGTAAAAGATTCGTTTCACGGTATTATTTTAAAGTTACTTAATAATTTTATAAGGTCTTAGCCCATCCAAAAAAATTTCTTGTGATAGAAACTATGGCTTAAAAGTGATTCTGTTGCTCTAAATATATTTGAAAATCAGACTACTAGCACTTAAACTAACTCAATTAAATCACATAACGTCCAGATTGATACTTCTTATGGAACTAGTTTTAGAATGATGTTTTAAATTCCTGCATCAGAAAGGATTATATTTTGTATTTTTGGAAATCCAAAAATATTCTTCATGAAGCGATTAGTATCCCTATTATTTTTAATTGCTGCATTTAATGTTAATGCACAACAAATATCAATTGATCAACGAGACTTAATACAACCTTTGCCTAATTATAAGCCAAAGCCACAGAAACAAAAAGTAACGCCAACAAAAAAAGCTATTCATTGGTCTGAAGACTTTGCCACTGGGATACCAGGCACATGGACCAATACTGTTACAGATGTTAATGGAGCTGTTTCACCAGGTGCATGGGAATATAGAGGTCCCTTTACCTTTCCAGACTTGAATACAGGTGGAAGAGGTGCTTGTTCTGACGGAACACCTTTGGCCTCACCAACAAAGAGCAACGGCTTTATCATATTTGACTCTAACTATCTGGATGATACAGGAACCCAATGTGGGGGATCTCAGGGATCCGGTTCTGCGCCTTCCGCTCACACTGGGGTTTTGACTACATCAAATATCAATCTTTCTTCTGCAACAAGTGTTTTATTCAGCATGTATCATGAATACCGGGCTTTCGTAGCAACACTAACAATCGAAGCTAGTGGTAATGGAGGTGCAACGTGGACGAAAGTTTGGGATGAAACACCATTTGCCAATCAAGGTGATACAGGATCTACTATTCAAATAAACTTAACCAGTGTTTTAGCTGGTTCAAGCAACGCGAGACTAAGATTTACATTTGATGGCGAATATTATGAATGGATGATTGATGATATTGTGTTAGAAGATGGATTAACTGCAGACATGAAAATGTATGATGTTTTTACAAACACGACAAATCAACCCCTTAGTGAAGGCTATTACACACAGATCCCAAATTCGCAAGCATCGGCTGACTCTATTTATTTTGGAGCACGTGCAATTCACTTAGGGAACTTAAATGCAACATCCACGTTATCT
>JALEGO010000259.1 GCA_022763165.1 Flavobacteriales bacterium | reverse complement strand
CGTGCAAAAGCAATATGGGAGAGTATACATTAAGAAAATGTTTATCACTGAGAATTGTGAGGAAATCCTTCCAGATTGGGCGTTCTTTACGCGTATCATTATTAACTCGGAAAGTCTTTCACCCACAGCTTCAAGAGAGGGTATTTATTTGGATTCAAATGCTATTGAACTCAAAGAGGACATAGAGAATAGTTTAAGAAGCTATTTTATTGAATTGGGCAAAACAGCCCCAAAGGTACTGACAGATATTATTCAATCGCATAATGCGGCCATCAAACAAATGGCACTTGAGAATTTGGATTTCTTGAAATTGATCTATCCATGGATACCCTTTCCAACATCACAAGGACAATTGACTTTAGAGGAAGCGCTAAAACGGACTAAGACGATTTATCACGTTCCAGACGTTGATGAGTATAGACAGGTTTTGCCTATTGCCAATGCTAATGATCAGTTAATAGTTAATTCTGGATATATCTATGACGCGGAACTTCTAGATGTGATTGATTCTATTGATATTAAAACCAATTACATCAAAGTAGATGCAGCATATTTTGGAAATACGCTTGAAGATCTTTCTTTGGATGAACATGATGCGCATGCCAAGCGACTCGAGGCTTTAGGAGAGCATTTGAGTAAATTTGGCTGTCGCTTGGATATCAAAAAATTCAAGCCAGACAGTATTCCTGCCTTGTATCATGCCAACCAAAATTTAATGTTTTCAAGAGATGTGAAAAGCATTCAAGAACAAAGTGGTGATTTATGGGGTGAAGTATCAAGAAGCGTTTATAACGCCAAAAGTGAGCAGAAGTCCACACTGTTTTTAAATTTTGAAAACAAGACGATTCAGTCGCTTTTAATGAATGATAAACCTGATTTGGACATGACCATTATCCAGGTGATATATACAAACGCAATGTTAATGGGACATTATCCTTTAAGCAAGGAAGAGCTCCAGTCGGTGGATTCGAATTTGCATGGATTAATTGAAGTTGCCTTGCAAAAAAACAAATAAAGATGTCAAAATTAGAGACGGCAGAAGATATCAGGAGTGAGCTCTGGATATTGAATTATTATACCAGCGAGGAAGGAAAGGAAAAGGCCTTCAGATGTATTCAAAAAGCGCAAAGCTTGCAGAATTTAGAACTCGAATTTGAAGCGAGATATGCTTATATACATCAACTGGTTTTTTTGAATTACCAAGAAGAGGCCATTGCAATGTTTCCATGGCTCTTAAAGATGTGCGATGAGCATCCGGGAAAATTTGATTACTATAATGCTCTCTGGGTTTATAAATGGATATTAGGTAGTATTGATTTAAGCAGTAAAGTGAGGCTTGAACAGATTGAGGCCATACTATCAGATTTTGAAAAACGATATACGGATTATGGCTCAGGGCAACGTGTGATTGATCATTATAAGATTATCACAAAACATAATCTGAGAAGAACTGAGGGTTTATATGAGGACATTCAGAATTACAAAAAAAATAAGAAAAGTGGATCACTGGATGATTGTGAGGCCTGTCAAACCTCAGGTTTTATTGAAATGTATATTGATTTACGGAAATATGAGGAAGCCTTAGTAATGGCAAAACCGATTATTGAGGGCAAACAAACTTGTGGAAGTGTTCCGGAAGACACGGACCCTAAATTATTGCATGTTTGTATGATGCTTGGTAAATGGGATTTGGCTGAAAAGTTTGCCATTTCAACTGCAAAGTCGTTTACCAAAAAGAAGCAAAATTTCATCAATGCTCCATATCTTTTGTCGTATTATTTAGTAACTGGAAAGGCAAGAAAAGCGAAAAGCTTGTTGCAGCATCAACTTTCATTTTTAACACCGAATATTTCAGAATATAAGAGAATGTACTTCTTTATGGTAGCCTCAGATTTTATTCAATCTTTGATTGATTCAGGCAAGAAGAAAGTAAAGTTTAAGTTCAAGGAAAACACTTACCTAACAGAAATTATGCAGCCTTTTGGTGAAGAGACTAATCTGGAGGCCTTTCAAGAATGGTTGGAACGAGAGGCCAATATATGCGCGAGTGCCTTAGATGCTAGAAACAAAAATGACTTCTATCAAAAAGATATTGCATATCGTAGGACTATGTTTCAAAAGATGAGAACTAGTATAGAAGCCTAACTATAAATAGTGTTGATATACTTACCACAATCCATAGGATGGTGCCCTGCAAGAAGGGATTTACTCCTACGCTCTTTAATGTCTTTCTTGAGATGCCAGTGCCGATCAAAAAAAGTGTTACAGTAAGCCCTTTTTTTGCGACTGACGAGATGATGCCATATACCTTTTCGAATTGTGGAAAGTAATAGGCAAAGATTAGCGCTCCTACAAAGAGGAAAATAAAAAAGGGGATTTTAATCTTTTTATCGTCTTTGGCTGTGGTTATGGCCATAAGCAATGAAAGAGGTATAATCCAAAGGGCTCTGGTTAGTTTGACAGTAGTAGCTGTCATCAAAGCTTGATCTCCGTATTTTGAAGCCGCTCCCACAACAGAACTCGTATCGTGAATGGCGATTGCCGCCCACATGCCAAATTCCTCTTGGTTCAAACTGAGCCATTTTCCAATATGTGGGAAGACGAATAGTGCTACAGAATTGAGAATAAAAACAATGCCAAGAGAAACAGACATTTGTTTTTCTCCGGCTCCTAATATAGGACCAAAAGCTGCAATAGCACTTCCTCCACAGATTGCAGTTCCTCCAGAAATCAGCGTTGAGCTTACTCTATCTACTTTTAACAGTCTGCCAAGGTAAATACCAACAATTAGTGTAAGGAAAATGCTAAAAACCGTAAACAAAATTCCATCTTTTCCCGCTTGAATTGCGTATTCTAGATTCATGCCAAAACCTAAACCAATTATTGAGGCTTTGAGGAGGAAGCTTGTAACAGGTTTATTCCACTTGATAAAAGGATGACCGATAGTCTGAGCTACGATTATGCCTAAGAATAGTGCAACCGGTGGATCAATAAATGGCAAAAAGGTCACTAAGAAAAGCCCAATAAAAAGAACTTTCTTAGCCGTTTCCATATTTACAATTCAGATTAAAGTGTCCAGGAAAACTGGAGATTGAACGTTCTTGGGCGCTCAACATCCAATGGTCGAATCATAATTTCGTTGTTCATCAGGTTATTTACGATTAACCCAACTCGCATAGTTTCGCTCACTTTGTATTGAAGACGAGCGTCTACAATAGGCATTCCTTGTCCATCTCTTTCCTCTCTATATTTTCTAAGGCCTGTGGGTAGGCCAGCATCACCGAAATCATCTAGGACCAAGAATGCAACATCAATGTTATCCATGTGACTCAAGTACCTATAGCTTCCACCCAATCCCCAGTTGCCATAATTGAACTGAATATCCGCTTTAACCATGTGTCGGAATCTATATTTTAATATTCCTGAAGTATCTGAACTAGTGTTTCTGTAAGTCATATCTGCCAGATCCAGTGGCGCAGCTCCTCTTAAAGCTAGGGCAACAGTGTCAATGATTTCATCTGGGTTTAAATTGACAGGGTCTAAGTAAGTATATCCACCAAGAACAATGATTTCAACGTCACCAATATTACCTTTTCCGCTTAACGAAACATCAATCCCTCTAATTCTGGACTCAGCAACATTAATTGATTTAAACCCGAAAGTAGAAAACCCTGAAAGATCAATTTGATCGCTCCAGTTACCAAAATTAAATTCAACCGCATCTTTAACGTTTTGTTGGTATGCTGCAATATCTAAATACCCTAAGAATTGTCCTATTTTAAAACCTTGCTTCAAGCCAAACTCGATGTTCTGGCTCTTTTCAGATTTAAGATCAGGATTTGGGAAAATCCTTACAACTCCAACTTCCGTTCGGATGAATTTTTCTGCAATTGTTGGGAATCTAAATCCTTGACCATAGGATGCTCTTAAATAAGTTTCTCTAAAAATGCTGCTATCACCACCAATTTTCCAACTAGCACCACTTCGGAATACTGGTTGTGTTTCTTCTTCCTCGTTGATTTTGAAACGCTCTAATCTAGCTCCTCCTGAAACAGTTAATCTGTCCCAGAATTTTTTATCAAGTTGTAAATAAGCGGCATTGTTTTGTGCAGTGCTACTTGCAAAAGCCTCACTAGAATCAATGCCACCTGCGAATAGTTGCGAAGTAGATTGAGACCACGTATTCACAATACCAGTGGTAAGATTAAAGTTCTTGATATTCGTTGAGTCAAAGTTCATGCTGAATTGAT
>JALEGO010000258.1 GCA_022763165.1 Flavobacteriales bacterium | reverse complement strand
CGTGAACTTCATCCAATAATATTTTACCATTTGAGGATTTGAATTTATTGACACTGGATTGCAGAATTCTTTCAGTCCCGTTTTGCTTGACATAAGAGCTTTTTTCGATGATTGGGTGCATATTTCTAGAACTCAATTCATAAATTGCTCGGCTATCTTGGTTTGTACTGTTTTCATCTACATTGTAATTCTCCGGATACTTGAGTTTGGTAACAGAAATAGATCCTCCACTGTTATCTGTGGACTCAGATGTCAACAATTGCAGATTGGAGCAATAGCTGAACTCTTGAGTTGTAGTAAGCGTATCACTTTGACGAATTTCATGAACTCTAGTCTTAATCAACTGCGAATGACCGAATTGTAGTTTGGAATGCCTTGATACAAACTTCTGATGCCAAGGCAAAGCATAATAATAGAATTCTATTCCAATTGAGCCGTTGTTGCAGGTAGCATCTGGATCGAACCATGGATATTTCCCGAAAGCGGCTTTGAATAAAGGAACTTCATAAGTTTTGAATGCATACTCATTCTCGACACTCTTTATCGGTTTGAAAATGCTATTCTCATTTTTATAAGTTTCTTCCTTTAATAATAGTCCTGTTTTAAAAGATTGACTTAAAGCGGGAACAAATGGCTTTGACTTATATATTTCATCAGGATACTGTATTGGTGTTGAGTAGGTACGGGCGATTTTACCGAATTCCCCATTTTCTTCGAAATATTCAGTGACATGACCATATCCAATGTGACTTCCTGAAGTAGTAGAAAGAATTAATCTGTTGGCACCCGTCAATGTATAATACTCACAAAGAATACTAAAGTTCCATAAGCTTGTCACGCCACCAATACAATGTTCAAACAAATGTCCGGTTACAACGTCATACTTTGGCAAACTATAAATGACGCCAGAAGAATACTGGCCATCTGAATAATCAAATCTTCTCGTACTTTCTACAATATTATTCTTGTTCTTTTTAATGATTCTTTTGACTCTAAGGCCACCCACATCCATAATGGTATCTGCACCAAGGGGCTGTTCGAAGGTGACTTGGATTTTAATATTATCAATGAGAGTATCATCATATGAGTTTGTATGATAGGCCTTCGTGTAGAGTTTATAGGTTCCAGCATTAAGTAGTAAAACGTCAGGTCCGTCTATTTTAAGCGGCTGAGGGGTGCCATCTGGTCGCATTTGAGGGTTTGGGTGGGTTAAACAAAGTTGCGGGTGTATGTTCCATGTATACAATATGTTTCCTTGCTTATCCTCAATCCAGGCTTGAGGCGTTTTCATACTCCAATGATCGTCTGTGAAGCCAAATGCCTGTATTTTAGCAAAAATAGAATCACCCAATACTTGAAAAACAGTAGTGTCTCTTACCCAAGAATTGGTGTTAGAAACATCTCCGAAACTCTCGCATGTGTACGATTCATTTTGATAATTAAATAATCCTTCACTTGCTAGATCTTTATCGTTTATATAACTACAATCATTCAATTCGTATTCCAATTCTGTGATAGCACCAGTTGGATACTGTATTTCTTTTAAGATTCCGGTCTGTGCTGCTGCAAAATTTGGTTGCATATCAGAACCAGGAGAAAAGTTAGTATGTGTCACAGTTTGTCCATTCACTTCCATTTTTGAAACCCACGTATAATCAGGCAAACCTAAATTTGGATTCGAGCCGTTATAGAAACCCCAATGATCAACTGCTTTACTGTTCGTATTATTATTTACACTTGAATGATAGGTGAATTGATAGGGCGGCAATGTTTGACCCGTTGTAGATACTTGGGTGATTGATTTTAGCTGAAGTTTTAAGTTGCTCGTATTTGGGTAATAATCTAAATTGAACTTTTCAATCTGACTGGGGTTCAAGAATGTTATAACATCTAATCTGTTATATTTACTGGGAGCTTGGCTCGTCAAGTTAACATCTTCTCTTGGTTTCAAATAAGAAAAAATAATTTTTTGGCCTTCACTAGAACTAACTGAAATGAGCTGCTTTCCATAGACAGTACTAAAATTATAATTGAAATTAGTTTCGGCATATCCATTTGTTGAACATAGACCTTGAGCAGTAGTGCCAGCTGGCAGTAGCTTGTCTGAGCTACTTTCTTTATATAACTTTTTACTGTAATAGGTGGAATGATCAGGTTTCAAAGTATAGTCTTGATAATCAAATTCTATGAAATCATTTTCGTTGTATGGACTGATCATTTTGGTTAACAACCATGCGGTTCTCGTATATACGGTTCCCCAGGCTTCAGGACTGGGCACCGCTGTTTCTTCATATTCTTTGAATTCGTATCGAACGCCATTGGGGTCAGTCATCACCCAACCAGAAATCTTCCCTACCCCTAATACTGAATCCACCCTAATTTTCGCATTGGATGAGACTATGGGCAAATCATTGTGCACATCAAAAACCATTTTTCCGGAATATCCATTGAAATCAAAATAGAACTCGTCTGGTTGAGTATCCCAAGTTCCATTTACCATATTTAAAAGCATTCTTTCATCTTCTTGTTGAATCCATTTATCAAGGTCATTGTTAGGATCATTCTGATCTAAATTATAGCTTTCACGCATTTGCAAAAACCCCATAGGACTTGTGTTATCATCTGCTGTACCATTTACTTTTCTAGTAATCATGCCATGACCTTTGAGATCCCAACCTAAACCGACAGAAGAAGCTACTTCACTTGGTCGATGGCCTCCAGCATGGTAGCTGAGATTAAAATTTACGAACAGAGGACCTTGTTTCATTCCCCCTATTGGGATTTGAACGGATGGAACCCCTGTGTAATAACTTACTGGCATGTCTTGATACTTAATCACAGAACTTGCTTCAGGAGTCTTTGGAATAAGGTCTGCCGCTGGGCTAAATCCAAGGTCATTGATTTGAGCATTGCCATTAAACGTTGTAAGAAAGAAAATTAATAAGATAATAGGGTTATTGATTGCAGAGCTATTTGTTCGTTTTTTCACTTTTGTAAAATTTGATTGTTGTTTTGTAAAGCGAACAATTTAGAAGATGATAATTTAAAAGCGAAACGTCAAGCGAGCTGAATCACTTGTAGTACCCCGTTTATATACTATGTACACTTAATGTACACCTAAATTCTCTTGATTAGACAGGCCAAAATTCATGACATTTTCCCCTAAAAGTGATCTTTTGAATAAAAATCGGAATGAAATAGGGAATCTAGAATGACCAAAACCCCACACGCCATATTTTTGTTTAGCATTAAAACCAAACTGAGTTCTCCAATCTCCTAACATTCTGTTCCCATATTAACTTGGTCGTAGACACATTGTTAATGAAATAGAACTGTTGATTGTAGCGTCCATCAACTTTGTGAAAAACAATAGATTCATCTTTTTTACTCCGATAGATGGTAATTCTTTTTTTACCTTTTACAACTATTTCTTTCAAAAAATTCTTTTCGATAGTTCTTCTAGTCGGCTTCTTCAAGTTCAAAATTCTTTTAAGTTTTTCCTTTGGTTCGATGGCCATTGGACGTTGAACCAAGGCATTTAAATAAGCTGTCTTTGCAACACTCCAATCCTTGTTTGCCAAGCCTGAATCTCCGATGATCATCTGGTTCTCATAGATCTCATTTCTATGTACCCTTTGATTTCTGACTTTATTCCATAATGTGTTGAAATTTCTTTGAATAGCAACATTGTACTTTTCATCGTATACGAACTTATCATCAGTAAGATCATATTTTAATCTAGCAACAGGTTTGTTTAATGCAGTAGTATTAAGGCTGCCATCACTTACAAAAAGATCCAAATAAACATTTTCTATAGTGTAATCCTTAGACTTCCGAATAGTGTTCGCATCAATTTCTATTTTCTTAGTGGCATAACCTTCGCTTGCAAAGTTGATGGTATATGTACCAGGAATTACTTCTAAATCAAGGCTGTAGGAACCATCTTGGTTTGATTTATCTCGATGAACTACGCTACTAGCATACTCTACGAATATTTCGCAGTTTGAAATCGGGTCTTGTTCATCCTGAACTTTACCATTGATTTTGAGTAGTGTGGCGAAAGAAAGATTTGTAATGCCGAAAATAAGAGTGACTGTAAGTATTGAGGTTCTTGTTGTGGTCAAGAACTGTCTCATTTGTAGTAGAAATTATTTGTAAAATGTGTTTTGATTGTTGTTGTAAAGTTCTTGAAAATGGTGACGGGAAGCGATCACAAATTTTGCAAAATGTAGGAAGGTTATTAAATCTATTGCAAAATACCGTCTATGATTTAGAGAATGTTTCTTCTTTAGTTTATTAATGAGCCACAACTATAGAATTCGACAGAATCAGATTATTTTTGAATTAATTTATGCTGTAACTCATCAATAATTAATTGCTGATTGCTAAATTGCATTTCTAGCTTATCAATATATTGTTGTTGCTTTTCAAGTAACTGATGCAGT
>JALEGO010000257.1 GCA_022763165.1 Flavobacteriales bacterium | reverse complement strand
TTTAGAAAGCCGTGTATTGGATGTGTTGGTGAGTGAAAAACCCATCCTAATCACGTTTGATAAGAGTGGAAAGCTGATTGAAAGTTTACATGGAATAGGCTGTTTTGTAATCCATCTTGCAGAATTAATAAAGGAGGTTTTTCCGGGAATTTACCATTGGGCAAAGGAATTGAATCTAATAGCAATTGAGCAAAGGGAATCAAAAGCATTGGATTTTATACAAAACAAGAACTACCACAGCGTTAAAGTAATCAAACGTAAAGGACAGCTTGATAGAGTGGAATGCGAAGAGAAAATGCCCATTGACAAAAGGGTAATTGATATAATGAGAGATGCAGCCTTCCAAAGTATTTCCATCAACCAGGAAGACGGTAAGGCGGTACACATTAATAGAGTAGTAAAACAAAAGTTATGAAAGCTTTGAGAAATATTCAGGCAACATCACAAACACTGGTCTTATCAAAAGATTTGAGGGATTGGCGAAGTGAAGGAAAATGCAAACGAGAGAAAATGGATCTCATGCGGAAACGTATCGAAAAATTCTAAAAGCAGAAAAAATGACACCGGAGAGACTTAGAGCTTTTCCGGGATTTGAAGAAATAAAGGAAGATGAAGCAAAACATGTAATAGAAACTTTAGAGTGTTTTTGTGGAATCATTGTAAAACATATATCGAAAAAAGAAGATTATGAAGAACCTTGATATTTTTAAGCCATTTGCGAAGCAATCAAAAGGGCAGTCGATCAATACTGATGGAAAAGCAGTAATTTATACAAGGGTATCGACCAAAGAACAAGCTGAAAACAATGCCAGTTTAGAAACTCAAAAGAAGTATTGTTTAGAATTCGCAAAGCGGAAAAATATTGAAGTTATTGAGTATTTCGGTGGAACCTACGAATCTGCCAAAAGCGATGAAAGAAAGCAATTTCAGAAGATGCTGACTTTCGTTAAAAGAAGAAAAGACATTTCTTATATCATCGTATATTCTTACGATAGATTTTCAAGAACTGGAGCAAATGGAGCTTATATCAGTGACACATTAAAGCAGCAGGGAATTGTAACACTTTCAGCTACTCAGGAAGTGGATGCCATGACCGCAGCAGGATCCTTTCAACAAAACCTGTACTACATGTTCAGTCAATTCGATAATGAATTGAGAAGAGACAAGTCGGTATCAGGAATGCGTGAAAAACTTAGAAAAGGATATTGGATCGGAACTATTCCATTTGGCTACACCAACCTCAATCCGGGCAAAGGAAAAGAACAGGATATAGTTATCAATGAAGAAGGAGAACTATTAAGACATGCCTTTATATGGAAGGCAAACGAAGATATAACTCATAATGAAATCTCCGACCGATTAGCTAAGAAGGGATTAAAAGTAACAGCCAAGAAATTGAGCGACCTTTTTAGAAACCCATTCTATTGTGGTTTAGTAGTAAGCTCTCATATCCCCGGAGAAGTAGTGGAAGGCAAACATGAGGGCTTAGTATCAAAAGAAATATTTCTGAAAATTCACAAACTATTAAACAAGCGTGGATATGGAGAGAAACGCAATGCAGATTGCGAACATCTTCCTTTAAAGCAATTCGTTCGTTCAGCAGATTGTGACACACCTTACACAGGCTATTTGGTTAGAAAGAAAGGTTTATACTATTACAAGAACAACCGAATCGGAGCAAAAGAAAATAGAAGTGCCAAAGTGATGCACGAGAAGTTCACAGACCTTTTGAAGAACTATCAAATTCAAGATAAGAAATACATCGCTCCGATGAAGGAGATCATGTATTACACTTTCAAGGCTGAACATGAAGCAAAAATTCAAGAGACCGCAGTTCAGCAAAAACAAATATTAGAACTTGCAACCAAGCTAGAAAGATTGGAAGAGCGATACGTTTTTGAGGAAATCTCACAAGGTCAATACGAGAAGTTCAAGCAAAAGCTAGAAGCTGAGAAGTACGAAATTGAGGAAAGTTTGTATAGCAACGGTTTTAATTTATCGAACCTTGAAAAAGCCATTGATTTATCATTGAAATATTCCCTAAAACTCCCTGAATTGTGGGATTCTGGCGATTTAGAGGTAAAGAGAAGTATTCAAAAAATGGTGTTTCCGGACGGGATTCTGTATGACTTCAAAAATGACGATTATCGAACCACAAGAATAAATTCAATTTTCAGCGTAATCCCTTCATTATCAGTAAAAAATAAGCATAAAAAAAACGGGAATAAAACTGAAAATTCAGATTATTCCCGTTTAGTACCCAGAACAGGACTTGAACCTGCACGTCCGCAATGGACACTAGGCCCTCAACCTAGCGCGTCTACCAATTCCGCCACCTGGGTAATTTATGTATAAGAACAAAAAAAAAGCAGCTTGTGCTGCTTTGTGACTTGGCTGAGGCTCGAACTCAGGACCCTCTCCTTAAAAGGGAGATGCTCTACCAACTGAGCTACCAAGTCTCCGTTAAGAAGGTGCAAATATAAAATGTATATTTATTAAAGCAAAGAATATTTAGAACTCCTAATGGATAAAGACAAAAAAATAATTTCAACCAACATAATATTAGTGGGTTACGCAGGATCGGGTAAGTCACATTGGGGAAAAAAATTAGCCAAATTCTTTTCAAAAGAGCATGTTGATCTTGATTTTGCAATTGAAAAAGCACATGGGAAAAGCATTCAGGAGATTTTTGACTCTCATGGTGAAGAGGAGTTTAGACGTGTAGAGGCTGAAGTTCTCAGGAGCCTTGATCTAAATGATTTGGTTTTGTCCGTAGGAGGTGGCACACCTGCATTTCATGAGAATATGAATTTACTTCTGAATAAGGGATTTGTAGTTTATCTAGAGTTGAGTCTCAATTCAATATTACACCGACTAAAAAATAAGAGAAACAATCGTCCGAGAATTAAGTCCCTGAGCGAAGACGAACTATCTACAAAAATCCAATCGGATCTTAAGGAAAGAGTTCCATATTACGAACGTGCACATCTTACTGTGAAATCAGAAGATCTCAAATTACAAAACTTAGCAAATGCTATCTTAGAAAAACATTGATTTCCTCTGAATCGATGTTGACATCAATGTGCTCTTGAAGGGTGGTAGCCAGTGTCATGCCAACAATGTCTGCTCTTATAGGAAACAAACGATGTCTTCTATTGACCAATATTACTGTAGTTAATCTGGAGACATTATAGTCCAACAACTTCTTGGTAGCATAAATTAGGGTCCTACCAGTATTTAAAACATCATCTACCAGAATTACAGGTTTTTCTTCGATTGACACATTATTAGATAACTGAACGCTATCGGAAGGATTTGATTTATCCATTGAGATTTCAGCCAATGATATTTCTAAGTCAGAGATTTCATTCAAGCGTTGCTTCAATTGCTTCGCAAGAAATGTGCCTCTCACAGATATTCCGATTATAATAATTTCTTTATCTTGATAGTGCGATTCATAGATCTCAAAAGCTATTCTGTCCAGTTTGTGCCCCACCTGAGCATGATTTAGGATCAGTGTTTCAGAATCTATATTTTTGTGCGAAGTCATAATCAAATTTTGCAAACTGTGACAAATTTACCTATTGATAACAAATCCCAGGCAATTAGTCTTAGAAAAACTACATGAGACTGCGTTTTCACATAATACTCCTACTTATTTTCATTTCTCTTTTAGGACTATCACAAAATAAGCCGTTTATAGATAATTATAACCATTCTCTCTATCATGGATCCGTACAAAATTGGGATATCTCCCAGGATGAAGATGGGGTGTTGTTTTTTGCCAATAATAAGGGCCTCTTAAGGTTTGACGGTACTGAATGGCGGCTTTTCAAATCGGGCATGGTATCAAGCACTAGGGCAATCCTACCCTTAAAAGATCGAATCTATGTCGGAGGTTATGGAACAATTGGAATGCTCTCGCCCGAATCCGGTGATTATGTGTATGAGTCAATTGAATCCAATCCATTTGATGGATATGTTAAGCAGATTTTAGACTACCAGGGGCAGATTGTATTTGTCACTGACTATCAATTAATATTTTATGATGATGAACAGGTGTACTCAATTTATTCTGACTCTATAATTGATATATGTAAGATATTCTCAAACGAACTATTAGTTTCTATTCATGGCTTAGGTCTTTACAAAGTAGCTAATGATATTAGAGGTTTAAGTCTTTATAAAGACTATTTTGAATATCATGTTAGTGGTCAAAAGATTGTAGCCATCGAAAACTGGAATGATAAGTCTTACTTACTGACAACCCAGTCAGATGGCCTTTACATAATTGATGATAATAGCATAAAGCCTTTTTACACTGAGCAGGACAAGTATTTTATGGGGTCCAACAATTTCATGCTAAAAGTTGGGGATAAATACTGTGTTGGAACTAATAAGGGCGTTTTTTTTCTAGGAAAAAACGGAAGGGTGGAGCTTTTAGTAGATGCCTCTTCTGGTATGAATTCCTCATTGTGCAACAAAGGTTTCTTGGATAGGCAAAAAAATCTTTGGTTGTTAACCTTAAAAGGGATTTCGAAAGTAGAATATGACATTCCATTTTCATTTTTTGATGAATTGTCAGGAATAAGGGGTAATATCCATAAAATCACAAGGTTTAACGGTAAAATTGTTGTTGCCACCTCCAATGGGATATTCAGTGAACATAAAATTGATTCGCTTACGAAAAATATGTTCTTTAAAAGGATCAAGAACTCTCCAGAATACTGTGTTGATATGCTTTCGGTAGGAGACTATTTGGTAGCTTCTTCTGAAAGTAGCACATTGATTTATGATCAAAATTTGAATCAAAAAGTAATTCCAATCAAATCCAATAAGATATTCATGATTGACTCCAATCTTCTAGTGTTGGCAAATGCTAAGGGAATACATGTCGTTAGGCCAAATAAGGACAGCGTTTATTATCGAAGTGTGATTGAGTTTCAAAAAGAGGTCGTTGATCTTGTAGCTAATCCGCAGAAAATGGAGTTTTATGCCTTGAGTGGTAATGAACTCTATTTGTTAGCATATGAATTTATCGATGGAGACTTTAAGGTTAAGGACATTGACAGTGAGGATTTTAAAGAAGCAATCAAAGGAATTTTTAGGGTAGAAGGAAAGACTGTTGTAATTTCTGAAAACGCTTATTATGAAGCTTCTAACATATCCACATGTGCTTTAAGTGTTTCAAAAATAGATATCAATTCACCTATACTTAGTCATCTAAGTGCTGCTAAAGAAAGTCATGTAATCACTAGAAATTTTGAAGATGGCTACATCTTAAAGTATCAAAATAATACTGGGATTAATGAGCTGCTGAAAATCACAAAAAAAGGCCTTGATCATGAAAAGCAAAGGTTATATAGGCTTCCTAGAGGAAAGATCAACACTTTTTTTCTAGATGATGCATTTAAAAATACCTTGATTTCAGATTATGTTTGGTTAGGTGGAGATATGGGGCTAATAAAATATGACCTTGAGTTAAGTTCAAATTACAGCACAAGCGAATTTAAAACGATCATAAAACAAATTTCAACCAACTTAGATTCTAATTTGCATATTGCTGTTTCATCAAGTGATACATCTGTTATACAACTTAGAAGCAAAGAAAATTCAATAGTTATTGATTACACAAGTACGAATTACAACTCAAATAACGAAAATCATTATAGCTATTTGCTTGAGGGTGGCAACAACGAATGGTCTGAATGGTCCAAAAAATCTCAGATCAAACTTGCCAATTTGGGTCATGGGAATTATACATTTAAAGTTAAATCAAGAAATATATACAATGAAGTTAGCGAAATAGCTTCAGTCAAGTTTTCAATTGCTACTCCTTGGTATCAGACTGCTTGGATGTACGTAGTTTATGTGCTAGGTTTTGGAGCTTTTGTATATGGTATAATTGCATTTAACTCTTTGCGCCTAAAGAGATTGAATAGCAGGCTCCAACATGTAATAGGCCAAAGAACTGAAGAAATCATCGCTCAAAAAAATCTAATTGAACGCAAGAATCAAGACATATACGCGAGCATTGAATATGCAAGGACCATTCAAGATGCGATTCTTACTGCTGAAGACTACGTTCACAACCTTTTACCAAATAGTTTTATTTTTTATAGCCCAAGAGATATCATTGGAGGAGACTTCTATTGGGCGCATAGTACAAAGAACGGGAATGTAATATTGGCTGTGGCTGATTGTACTGGTCACGGTGTGCCTGGAGCAATGATGAGCATGATTGGTAATGCTCTACTAAATGAGATTGTCATAGAGAATGAAATAGATAAACCCTTTCAAATTCTCAATAGGCTGAGAGAAGGGATTCAGAACTCATTTTCTTCGGTAGACAAAAGCCAAACGAAAACTTACTATGATGGTCTGGACATTTCAGTGGTAAATCTAAATTTTGAAAAAATGGAGCTTTTGTATTCTGGCGCTCGACATCCGCTTATTCTGACCAGAAATAGAGAGCTCTATGAACTTCAAGCAGATAGTATGCCAATTGGCAATTTCGATCAGAATGATGAGGGTTTTCATATGCACAAATTAGAAATGCAAAAGGGAGATTGCTATTACTTATTTTCAGATGGTTATGCGGATCAGTTTGGAGGCCCTGATGGCAAGAAGTTTAAACTTTCAAACTTTAAACAATTACTGCTTCATATAGAAACATTAACACCATCGGAAAAGTGCGATGCATTGTCCTCCAAACTGGAAGAGTGGA
>JALEGO010000256.1 GCA_022763165.1 Flavobacteriales bacterium | reverse complement strand
GTGCAATATCCATGGACATTACTCCTCCATCGCTAGAATAATTTTGCAGCTTCTTGATCTGTTTTCCTTTTTTAGCGTCCCATATCTCCAAGTTGGTTTGATACATACTTGATGAAGAAACGATAATCTGTGTACCATCATTAATGAACTGAATGTTCACACCAAAAGAACCATGAACTTTGGTTTTGAATTTACAAATAGCATTGCCTTCTAAATCTGTAACTTCAACACTGTCCTTGTCTTCATTGCTATATTCCACAAATGCCATTTTCCCTGACTTGACATGAAGCGCCAGACCGTTTTCATCTCCTATGGATTTATCTAAATGTCCAACTTCATCTAACTTCCAGTTTAATGTCTTTACTACATTTCCGCTTCCAATGTAGATGTTTTTATCAATGTCCAAGTCATAGTAGTAGCCGGTGCCTAGATCAAGTTGCTTTTGCTTTATTAGCTTGAGCTCATCTTTCTCCAGTTCAAACAAGTAAATTGTTTTCCCCCTGTGTTTACCAATGAAAACTACGAGTTCATTTGACGAAGGGCGTTCTTTACACATAATTGCTCCAAAAAAGTAAGGATCGGAGCTAAACTTGAATTTAGACAGTAGTAAACCCTTGTTGTCCCATAGATATAAGTTTGTTCCATCTGCAGTAAGGATTCTATCTACCTGCGCTAAATAGAAGATCTCTTCTACCGTATTTTCATGTGCAAATCGGGGGTCTCTGTATATTGAGGGGCTGAATGTAATTTTTGAATGAGGATTTTTGGGGTCAGAATACCCCTTTTTCATCAGCTTAACAACTTCTTTCTTAAAGGCAATTTTGGCTTTTTGTTCATCCTTTAGTGCTTTTTCTTTAACCTTAGTTTTCCCATTTTTTGTGGTGGAGGTATGAAGAATAAGCCCGTTCAATTTCAGCTCAATAACTGTTTTCTTATTTCCTTTTGAAGATTCTAAAGTTTTTATCATAGTGTGTTTGATGAAAAATACCACTACAATTTATATATAATAAAGGCTTGATTTTATGACATTTATTACTGGGCGTACTTTAGGGTTTATTTGGTTGTTTTGATTGAGAAATGAGCTTTAAAAAATGAAGTAACCTTTAAGTAACCCCTATAAATTCTTTGGATTGCTGAGGTTTACCGTACTTCGCATAGTACATTTAAAATAGCGGTGAGACCACCATAACCCTTTCTTCAAAAAGCACCAACAGGTTAAATATTTTGGTGGCTGTTAGGCCGCGTTGTTGTTCGTAATGAGACGCTTGTTCAGCGTCTCATTTTTTTTGAACTAACTAACCCGTTTCAGGTAATCTCCAATCCTTACATTGGAGTCTAGTTTTAGCTTTTTCCTAATCCGATTCCTGGCCTTTTTTACTCCTGCATACGTGATGTTTAAAAGGTCACCAATCTCCGATGAACTTAGATCCAAGTGAGAAAGTGCACAAAAACGGAGATCTGACTTGGTAATATCAGGAATGGAGATGAGGTGATTCCAAAGAGTCTTATACCTTGTTTCAAAAAGAGACATGAATTTGCTCCAGTCTTGTTCTACTTTAAGCTCTTCTAAAAATTTTTTTGAGAAATTTCCAGTGATTTTTTCCTCTTGAATCTCCTCCTCCAACTGTCGAATCGCCCTTTGCTTTTCAATTAATCGAGTGGATAAGGCTCCCAGTTGATCTTCCAAGGTTTTGTTCACCTGTTCAGCCTTGTCTCTTCTTCGTTTTACAATAAAAATGATGAAAGATAAAAATATGGTCGAGCCCAAAAAGGCAAAAAGAAGCATAAGAGTATACAGTTTGCTTTTTTCTTTTTCAAGTGTTTCGGACTTCAACTTTTCCTTTGTGAGTTTAGCATCTTTTTCTGCTAAACTCGCGCGATTGGTGGCCTCAATATTTGCCACAGCAACGTTTATGGAGTCTTTTCGGTTTTCATTTTGTATTTGTGTAAGTAGTTCGAAATATTCGAGAGCGCCTTTAAAATCTCCATTTGTTTTGGCAAGCTGATAAAGTAATCTGAGAATTGCTTTTTCAAATCTGTCACTATCAACGATTTTATTCCAGGACAATGCTCTCAAAGCCTTCTTCTGGGCCCTGGAAGGGCTGGTTTTTGCCAATGCCCGACCTTCTGCTAGATATACTTTTGGATAGAAGGAAGTGTCCTGATATTTGTGGGCTATGGTGGCGGCTTTTTGGGCAGCAAATATTGCTTGCTCATCCTCTTTGTTGTAAGAAAGACATTTAGACATATCACAAAACAATCCAATCAGTTTTTTATAGTTATTGGGTTCCTGTTCTGATAACATGAAAGTCATTTCTTTGGAATGGAATAAAACTGAATCGCATTCGTTTTGAAACGCCCAACTTGATATTAACCCGAGTTTAGCACTAGAATATAATCCTACTTTTCTTTGATGCAGAGGAAGTGAGTTTACAATGTATGCAAAAACAGCTTCTGCTTTTTCATATTCCTCTAATTCCAGGTAGATAGCGCCTAGACCAGTTTTAACGGAAAGCTCATTTATCAACTTTCCAAGTGTGTTGAACTTTTTCGCTGCGCGTTCCAAGTAGGAAACCGCCAGACCAACATTGTCTTCCTTAAAATATGTTTTGGCAATTCCATTGAGGGCATTTGCGGAAACCTCTCCAGTAGAGTCTAGCGAAAAAGACTTGTTCAAATAAAAACGCGAGGAGTCATTGATGTTTTGAAGTTCAAAAGCCATGCCCATGTAGTAAAAAACTAAGGATGAGTCAGAAACGTTGGGAGCATACTTCAATGCTTCATCATACAAATCTGGAGCTTTGGCTGGATTGCTGAATAAGGCCGTCTTTCCCTTGCCTTTAAAGTACCGAAACTTGGATAATGGGGTGGAGGTAAACTGAACCAATGAATCTAACGTATGCTGTATGGTTGAAGCCTTTGGAAAATTCCTAGTATTCTGAAAATAGTATAGCTGGCAAGTCTTGGATAAAAACACCTCATCTTTTGAATTGGAGATGCTGTCTAAGTTTTTCAAACTGTTTCGTGCAAGACTGTCGTTTTTCCTGATAGTTTCAAAGAATAATGAGTCTGCTTTCAGATATTTACTGCTGATTTGTCCTGAAGCAAGCAGACTATAGGTTACGCAAAACAGGGTGAAAAAGATTTTTGGGTACTTAGAAGATATTAAGCGCATATTTACAGTCAGATTTCTACACCAACACTTGTAATCCTACCTTTTATGGGTGGATTCATTTTGCGAATTTTCACTTTTATATCCGTAATGGACGTATAAGTCTCTTGAATATTTTTTTTAATTCTAAAAGCGACATGTTCCAAAAGTTTGCTTTGGATCTGCATTTCGTTACTTACTATCTTGTAAAGGTCTTCGTAATTTACAGTTCCCTCCAAACGATCATCTTGGATATCTTCTGAAAAATCTAAAGTGATTTCCAGGTCAACTTTGAATTCACCACCGGTTTTGTTTTCAAATTCATAGAAACCATGATATGCATAGAAAACAAGTTCTTCTAAGATAATTTTTCCCATTCAGCAAATTGATAATACTGCATATGCAATAAAGGTTATGGATTGTTTCACTGGCGTTAAAATTACAAGAAAATCTTCGGAGAATTTGATTGAAGACCGTAACAAATTCAAGGTTCTTGTATTATTTCAAATAGCAAACAAAAATTTTGAGATATGAAGAAAGCGATATTATATGGCCTGGCATTGTTATGTCTAAAATCAACATGCCTAAAGGCCCAACAAGACCCTCAATTCAGCCAAAACATGTTTAACAAATTGTTCAACAATCCTGGCTATGCAGGAAGTAACAATTCTATTTGTGCTACTCTTTTAGGGAGAAACCAGTGGGTTGGAATACCAGGAAACCCTAAGACATTTCAGTTGAGCGTTCATGCGCCAGTTCCCCTGTTATATGGGGGAACGGGCTTGGTAGTTTTTCAAGACCAATTGGGTCAAGAGAAAACTTTTGGCTTCAAAGGATCCTACGCATACCGAGCGGGTATGGGTCCAGGAAAGATTGGGGTTGGTGTAGCGTTGGGAATAATCAACAAAAGTTTGGGTAAGGATTGGAGACCCCTAGATCCTATGGATACAGAAATTCCATTAGCGGG
>JALEGO010000255.1 GCA_022763165.1 Flavobacteriales bacterium | reverse complement strand
GTGGATATCACCGGAATTCTTGGGGTTGTGAACGTAGTATCAATTTCTGAAGTCTGATTTTGAATAGACAAATCAGCCACTCCAGTACCCCATAGAATGGGCGCTGATATTTCCCAACGATAATTTCTTTTAAAGACGTATTCAAAAAAAATTGTGCTGTAGCTAAAGCCCACACTGACCAAACTATTTTCAGGAGCGCCATTGTAGTTTGGTAATTGAACTCGCGCGCTATTGTAAGCTCCGAGCCCGAATCGATACTTTTCATAGTATTCTACACCTATGCGCAATCCACCCATCCTTACCCATTCACCTAAAAAATAAGAGCGCCTAGCATCCAAATTTAGGAAGGGTTTAAGCAATTTCGTTTTTGTACTAGTATCCAAAGTATCATTATTGTCCTGTGCTTTTGTACTTAAGGCGCAAAACATAAAAATGATGAAAAACAGATATTTAAACCTTTTTTCCATATATGAATCTATTCTTACCAAAAGAATCTTTGAATACACTTATCTCAATAAATGAGTTCCGCTTCAATAAAGTAACCAAATCCTCAGCATATAAAGGGTTGATTTCCAAATACAGTTTACCTTCCGAATTAAGGTTGGTTTTTGAAATATCAATAATTTTTTGATAAAAGTAAAGTGGGTTTTTATGATCCACAAATAATGCAATATGAGGTTCATAAGACTTAACATTTTCATCCATTTGAGATTCCTCATCTCTTGTAATGTAAGGAGGATTGCTCACAAGAATATCAAATTGCTCCTGTCTGGAAAAACTGCTTATATCCGCTTCTAGAAAATCCACATCTAGTTTTAATGCATTTGCATTCATCTTGGCCACGTCTAATGCTTCTTTACTCACATCAAAACCCATAATTTTCCACTGTGGCCTTTTTGTTTTAAGGGATAGAGCGATACATCCAGAACCAGAACCAAGATCACCAGCAATACGGTTGTTTTCATCTTCGGACGAAAGTATCAGATCAACCAATTCCTCAGTTTCAGGTCTTGGAATGAGGACCCCTTTCTTGACCTTCAACTTATTACCATAAAAATGTTGAACGCCTGTAATGTATTGAATAGGTTCAAAATTTAGAAGTCTTTCTACAGCATTTGAGAGTAGTTTCCAATCATTGACCGGATGCTCCTTTTTAAGATGATATGAAGTTCTTGATACATTTTCCAAATCTTCTATCAAAATAAAAAATATGGCCCTTAGTTCACTTTCTTCATAAGATGGACTAAGAGCGGAGAAAAAATGCTCTGAGAATTTGCTATAAGTTAACGTTGACATCCACTCGCAAATTAAGCAAATTGAATTACTTTTAGCCCTAATATGCACAGTCAAGAGACATTAATGTTGAGAGCGATAGATCTAGCTCATCAAGGTACAAGAGATGTTTTTCCCAATCCTAAAGTCGGCTGTGTAATAGTAAAAAATGGCAAAATCATTGGTGAAGGTTTCCATCAAAAGTTTGGAGGCCACCATGCTGAAGTAAATGCTGTAAACTCAGTACAAAACAAAGACGAAATCCATGGCGCATCTTTATACGTGACTCTTGAACCTTGCAGCTTTGTAGGCAAAACACCGTCTTGCGCAACGATGCTTACAAAATTCAATCTCAAAGAAGTCTGCGTTGGGGCGATGGATCCAAATCCCAAGGTTTCTGGAAGCGGTATTGAAATACTTAGAAAAGCAGGAATCAAGGTGACCACCAATATTTTAGAAAGTGATTGTCTTTCAATCAATAAATTTTTTAATTGTTTACACCTTAAGAAGAGGCCTTATATCACCCTTAAATGGGCAGAATCTCAGGATGGCTTTATTGATAGGAAAAGAAATGCGAATGAAGTACCTTCCAAAATTTCCAATGTTACTACTGACCTATGGGTGCAACGATTAAGATTTGAAAATCATGCTATTATGGTCGGAACCAATACCATTATCATGGACGATCCAAAATTGACTCAGCGTTATACCAAAGGTTCAGATCCAATTCGCATAACCATTGATTCTAATGGTAAACTTTTAGAAGATTATAAGTTTTTTGATGAAGGAAGGAAGATCGTTGTTGGAAATTCGGTGCATCGAGACGCAGAAAACCTAAAAGTTAACACAAAATCATTATTGGATATGTTATTAGGTTTGGGCGTAAAAGGCATTTCGTCTGTAATGATAGAAGGTGGTTCAAAACTCTTGCATTCCTTCATAAATTCTAACCTTTGGGATGAAGCCGTAAGAATCAAAAATAGGGACATATATATTGAAGAAGGAGTCTCTGCTCCAAAAATCCGTGGTGAAATAACCGAAGAACTGAACTTCGGTTCCGATCATATTGAGATTTACAAAAACATGCAAGCCAAATGATATACATCCTTTTGTGCATCTTGGCTACATCTTCTTTGTACATTATTTTTAAGTCTTTTGAGCGTTACAAAGTTTCCACAAATCAAGCGATAGTAATTAATTATTTAGCGGCTTTCATCTTGGGTTATACAACCAATGATCTAGATTTTACTTTCCAAGAAGTTTTCAAAGCTGACTGGTTTATTGCCTCTCTCATATTGGGCATTTGCTTTTTTGCCATGTTTAATATGATTGGACTCAGCTCAGTCAAGTTAGGAGTTTCCATCACAAGTCTATTCAACAAACTATCACTGGTAATTCCGGTGGCTCTTGGATTCTTTCTATATAATGACAACATCTCAACAAAGGCAATAATAGGAATGGTTTTAGGAATTGTGAGCATTCTATTTGTAGTCAATTCCCCTAAACTTAAAATTGGCAAATCTAGATTTCTACTATTCTTATTACTTATTCAGTTTTTTGGGCCTGGATTGATTGACTCATTAGTTAAATATTCCCAAGAGTTTCTTGTAACCAAACATGAATTCAGCTTATTTAGTGCAGTCACTTTTTTTTGTGCATTTGCCTTCGGGTTGACTTTTACGACCTTAAGGAGAAAACAATTAAAGCCTGATTTTAGAACTATTTTGGGAGGCTTGATTTTAGGTGTTGTGAACTATGGAACGATCTATTTTATGTTAAGGTCCTTAAATTCTGGATTGGAAAGTTCTAAAGTATTTATGATAATCAACCTTGGAATTATTATACTGACTTCTATTTCTGGCATCTTCCTTTTTAAGGAAGGATTTAGTAAAATCCAATATATCGGATTTCTCTTGGCCCTGGTTTCATGTTATCTAATACTATAATGGAATATATTTATTCTATAAAAACTCAGCGAAGCGAGATATACAAGGAAAAAGGAAGCAAATTCATTTCATTTATATTCCGTGTTCAAGATAAGATGGAGGTGAAGTCCAAACTCGAAGAGCTAAGGGAAGCAAACCCAAAAGCTGGACATGTTTGTTACGCTTACAGATTGTCAAAGGAAGTTCATTTTATGAGTGATGATGGGGAACCAAAAAATTCTGCTGGACTACCAATATTAAATCAAATTCTATCACATGAATTAAACCAAGTTCTAATCGCTGTGGTTAGATACTTTGGCGGAACCAAACTTGGATTAAGTGGATTGACAAATGCTTACAAAACATCAAGCAAAATGGTCATCAATTCTTCTAATATTATTAAACTCCAAAAAATGTCTCAATTCCTAGTCAAGAGCGACAATGTGAACCTTTCCCCAATGTTAAAGGAAATTGGCAATCGTAAGTTTAGAATTTTGGATCACAGTTTTGAAGCTGACTATCATTTAATAACGGTTGAATCTGCTTTGGAAGAAGTTGACTTCAGAAGTGTTTTTCAGGGTATGAACGTTAGTATAGCAAAGTCAAATCAAGAATATTGGAGTACTCAAGAGT
>JALEGO010000254.1 GCA_022763165.1 Flavobacteriales bacterium | reverse complement strand
TCAAAAGTCACAGTCTGATTTCCTGGAATAAATCCTGCACCATTGCTACTAGTCCAGTTCCCAGAAATCTGAAGATCCACACCTGAGGTTGACAAATTCAAGACACCGGTGCCATTGATTGTGAGGTCTCCATTAATATCGATTACAGTTGTCGGTTGTACTTGACCTCCTGTGTTTTCTATGCTAAGATTATTAAAAACTTCTGTGCCTAAATTATTGCTAATCGATTGATTTGAGGAACCATTAAAAATGACTGTTGTATTGGACTCAGCAAAACCATCAGTACCATTATTATTAGTCCAATTACCTCCAATTGAGACTGAATTACTATTTGTAGCTGCATCAAGGATTCCTGTTGCAGAAATAACAAGATTTCCACTTACTTCTACGTTGGCGCCTGTCCTTACTGATCCTGATGTATTAGAAATGTTCAAATTACCAAAACCAAGTGTGGGTGAGCCTAATATCGAAACTGTTACCGCGTTATCAAAGGTAACAGTTTGATTGCTCCCTACTAATCCTGACAATCCATTGTTATTGATCCAAGAACCTGAGATTTCTAGATCCGCACTGTTCGTATTCAGGTCAAGAACGGCTGTTCCAGAATTGATAGATAGGTTATTGGCAATATCCAAGTCACTGGTTGGCTGCACTGCCCCTCCGGTATTTGAAACAATCAAATCATAATAGTCTTCACTTCCGGAAGAATTGGTAATGTTTTGATTGCTTGAACCATTAAACGTGACAAAGTTGGTTCCTTCTAAAAACCCTCCTGCTCCATTGTTATTGACCCAATTGCCTGCTAGTTCCACATCAATACTATTTGTATTTGCATCGAGAACGCCAGTCCCTGCAAGAATTGTCAAATTACCATTCACATCAAGATCCACAGATGGCTGAACTGCGCCACCTGTATTAGAAATATTTAAATTGTAAAAATTAGCTTCGCTGCCCCCTGTTATCAATTGATTACTTGATCCATTGAATGTGAAATCCCCCTCTTGCTCTAAGAAAGTTCCATTATTATCAAGGTTTCCGCTTAATGTGATGTTGTAATCATTGCCTGCAAACACATCAAGAATTACGTTGTTGTCAATACTGAGTGCACCGGTTACAGAAATATCACCGTTAAGTGTTTTTGTATTGGATCCTTCTAAACTTAAATTAGCATATGAAGGGAAATTTGTCGTATTCCCGGTCACACATTGATCTCCATTTTTAGTATATCGAATAGTCCCAGTGGTCATTGTGACAGTGGCGTTTGCCCCAAGCGTCAAGCAACCATCATCTATTGTTAATGTATGTGAGCCAATATTTAAAGTTGCATCTGACGCAATTGACAAAGAGCCTATTGTTTCGTTTTGGGTCAAATCTACAACATGGTTACTGGTTATAACCGCATCATCTTCTGAGCCGGGCACAATTCCTCCTTCCCAGGTAGCAGCTTGATCCCAATCACCGTCCACTTGAGTAATGTACTTCACAGCTCCAATGGCAACATAATCACCATCTGAGATATTAACATCAACAGAGAAAAGTGGTCCCCCTGCATCCTCCAGAACATAGGAGGTGCTTCCCGAACTGAAGTCTCCATCAGTATCAACATAGAGTAAGAACTTATTAAAACCCGCATTTCTTGAAGGAAGTAATGTTGTATCAATTGTTATAGTGACAGTTCCTACTTCATTGGTCTCTTCAAAATACCATTCTCTTGCTAATCTTTCCTCGTTTGCCGAGGGAGCCTCCGTGGTGGTCCATGCTGCAATTGAAGCATCATCGTGACCAAACATTAAGTAATCTCCTGAGGCCAAACTTGTAGGGTTGCTTACTTTAAGAATACCAGCAGATTCTGATACTTCATGATAATCACTTCCTCCTTCGTGCCCAATTCCAGCAACATCAAAACTATATACAGTTCCCTGGTTTTCTGTGTATCTTTCGTTGGCGACAGTAACTCCATATTTAGCGCCTAAATAATTCTCAACAATGATTCTCTTTGAGTTGGACATTTCTTCAGAATAAACTATGATCTCATAAATGTCTCCATTAAAATCATAGGTACTATTGGGTACATTAGTGGCACCCACCGCAAATCCACCCACAACTACGCCAATAGAACTTGTATTCAAGGTGTTGGCGGATTGAGTCACTAATGTGGTTTGAGCAGTACCATCGGCATAAAATTCTGCATCTGTGACATTTTCATTCGCTCCATTTTGCACGGAAATAATGTTGGGATTAGCAGTACTTACGGTGTAATTGACAACTTTATTCCCCGAAACCCTCAGAGCTAAACCATTTGACGCTCCAACACCTTCATAGAAAATACCGTAGCCCATTCCTGCCGCTTCGTTCGGTGCCAATTGATAAACGCAATTACTTGTTGTTGCAGAAATAGAACTGGGCTTGGCCACAGTAAAAACGGTCCTAGCGCCAGTGCCTGAAAACGCTGAATTGGATCTTAAATAGGCTGAGCCACCGCTAAAATCTGCAGAATAAATCCCTGAATTCTGTCTGTAAACCGGATTTGCTCCTAGATCGTTTTCAACATCGTTAGCATTACCACTTTGATCTCTCCAAAACTCTATATTATCTCCAACCTCTGCATCATCACTCGCAGCCTCTTCTACTCCCTCATCCGCTTTTAACCAAACTTCAAGGGTTGAAGAACCATCAATACTACCTACACCTCCTGGGCCCTTAAAACCAACATTGTCGTTATCTAAAATCGTATAGGTGTGTACAGTATTACCACCAAGCGAGGCATTACTGGGATTAGAAATCGTCACCTCAATTGTTTCTGGTAATTCTATATCGGGATCATCCGTGATTGAGATAAAGATATTCTCTGAAGAATTGCCAGTTAAAATTGTAAGTGTTCCAGAATTTAGAGTATAGTCAGTCCCAGCCCCTGTTGCATCACCGCCAGTAACCGCATAATCTACCGTTACATCCTGACCTGATGTTGCATCTAATTCCACAATTAAACCTGGACTTGAACTTTCTGATCCGGAAGATGCAGTGGAATTAAATTGAACTGTTGGACTCGCATCATTATCTTGAATTGTATATGTGTAGGTTATGTCAGTTCCTAAATTGGAGTTAGTTGGATTTGACAGGCTAATAATTACTGTCTCATCGCTTTCATCCAATAAATCCTCATTGATTACTAAACTAATACTTGTGGAACTGCTTGATGCAGGAATTGTAGCTGTACCACTTGCAAGGGTGTAATCCGTACCAACAGCGGTGCCTCCCGTCACAGCATAATCGACTGTTGTAGGATTTACTATATCAATATTATTAATCTCAATAGTAATATTTATAGGTGTTACTGACTCTAATCCAGAACTATTATTAGAGTTGAAATCAATTTTTCTCAGATTATCGTCATCATTAATTGTGTAAGTGTGTGTAATATCTGTTCCTAAAACTCCATGTGAAGGATTAAACACAGTAATTACGATTGTCTCATCCGATTCAATATCGGTGTCATTTATAATAGAAGGTGAAATGGAGGCTGTTGTTTGGCCTGCAAGAATAGTGACCGTTCCAGAATTGAGCGTGTAGTCTACTCCTGAACCAGTTGCTGTACCACCACTAACAGTATAGTCTACAGTAACATCCTCTCCAATGGCATAGCTTATTGAAACATCAATCGTAGGATTGGTTGTTTCGAAACCATTGCTTGTGGTCTGTGCAAACTCGATCGTTGGCCGCACTACTCCTACTGTGATGTATGAATTATCAGCAATCGTAAGGCCACTAGCCTGATAGTAATCGCCAATCAATGAAAGCTCATGTTGTGTAGCTCCATTTGAAAAATCTCCATCTGCATCAACCCACACAACATATTGTGTATAACCGGCTGGCTTGACTGGAACATTATTAGAATCAATCATCACATTAACACTACCGATTGTACCAGATTCATCAAACTGCCATTCCCTAGCAATTCTAAAAGTATTTACTCCAGAATTCGGAGCTTCAGTAGTCACCCAAGTAGTTACATCACCATTGTCATGACCAAAGAGCAAATAGTCACCATCGGTATCCAAAGAACTGGCGCCACTTACACCTAAAATTTGTGCGGACATTGCTGCGGTATGAACATCTGTCCCTTCCTGACCAATACCTGAAACATCGAAACCCTGGCTGCCTTCATGAGAATAAAAATCATTCGCTATGGATTCGTTGTATTTTGCCCCCACATAGTTTTCGATGATTACCCTTTCAGCATCGTTCAATTCTTTCGAGAATGCAATCACCTCATATACCAATCCATTAAAATCAAAAGTATTTTCCGGTATGTTGTCTGCTCCAGATGAAAAGCCTCCAATTATAGTTCCTAAAGTAGACGTGTTTAGTGCGGCAGCAGATTGAATTACTAAAGTGGTTTGCTCTGTTCCGTCAGTATAAAATCTTGTATCTGTTACGTTCGATCCCACACCTGACTGTACTGAGAAAATGGTTGGATCAGCGGTGCCGGTCGTATAATTCATTACTTTATTTCCTGAAACGCGAACTGCCAAACCACTGCTGGCTCCAACATCTTCAAGAAAAAGGGAATATCCCATGCCCGCCCCTTCATTTGGAGCTAATTGAACAGCACAGTTCGATGAAGTTGCAGATAAACTTGATGGTTTTGCCACGACTACCATTGTCCTTGCTGAAGTACCTGATATCACCGATGAACCTCTTAAATAAGCTGATCCACCGCTAAAGTCAATCCCATATGTAGATCCTGTAAGATCATAAGTTGGATTACTTCCAAAGTCATTTTGAACGTCCTTTCCATTACCGCTCTGGTCTTTCCATATTTCGACATTATCACCTACTTCTGCCGGATCGCTGGCAGCTTCCTCTACATCTGTATCTGACCTTAGCCATAGCTCTAAGGCTGAAGAACCATCTACAGCACCTACTCCACCGGGACCTGTAAAACCATCATTTTCGTTATCATTGATTGTCATTGTATGAACCGTTGTCGCACCTAAAGTAGCTCCTGAAGGAGCAGATAATGTAAGTTCAATTGTTTCGGGTGACTCGCTAATAGCATCATCAATTATCGTAAGATCAATAGTTTCTGTTAAATTACCTGCAGATATTATAGCAGTTCCATTGCTTAAATTATAATCGACTCCTGAACCGGATGCTGTTCCTCCGCTAATTGTATAATCTACAGTAACATCTTGACCAGAAACTGCTGACAAGGAAACGAAAATGGATGCATTAACCGCATCTTCATAACCAAATGAGCTACTGGTCAAAAATTCTATTGAAGGTTGGGCGTCATCATCATTAATGGTATAGGTGTACACTTGATTCGTTCCTAAGTTTGAATTCGTTGGATTACTCAAGCTTATAATGATTGTTTCATCCGCCTCATTCAATAAATCATCAGTAATTGTAATATCAAAGGTTGTAGTTGTATTGCCAGCGTTGATTGTTGCTGTTCCACTACTCAGCGTAAAATCTGTTCCTGAGCCAACTGCTGTGCCCCCTGTCACCGCATAATCAACGGTCGTAGGGTTAACTCCATCAACACTGTTGATTTGAATTGTTAAAGTCACAGGAGAAGTTCCTTCATTCCCTGCTGTACTAGAAGCTGTAAAATCTATCTTCCTTAAATTGTCATCATCATTGATGGTATAGATATGGGTTGTATTTGTTCCTAAAAAACCAGAACTGGGGTTCGTTATTGTTATCGAAATTGTCTCATCAGATTCAATATCTGTATCATTTATTATAGAAGGATTGATTGTTGCGGTCGTCTGACCTGCAAGAATTGTGGCTGTTCCAGAATTTAGCAAATAATCCACTCCCGAACCAGAAGCGGTACCCCCAGTAATGCTATAATCTACTGTTAAATCTGAGCTTATAGGGTAATTAATTGAAACTTCAATTGCAGCATTTGAGGTCTCAGATCCGTTTGAATTTAAATCAGTAAACTCGACAGTGGGTCTGACAATTCCAATAGTTACAAAATCACCATTGGCGATGTCCACTCCAGCCACTTGATAATAATCACCTACAAGAGTTAACTCAAATTGGGTAGCACCGTCTTCAAATAAACCATTATCATCGACCCATACTACATATTGATCAAAACCTACTGGTTTAGAAGGCAAGTCAGAAGTGTCAATTAAAATATTTACATCTCCAATATCTCCCGATTCATCAAACCTCCATTCTCTCGCCACTCTAAAAGTGTTTTAGCCAGAATTAGGCGCATCTGTGGTAGACCAGGTTGATATATCCCCATTGTCATGACCAAATAGCAGATAATCCCCGTCCACATCCAAAGAACTAGCGCCACTTATACCTACGATTCCTCCTGACATTGCAGCATTATTTATATCAGTACCTTCCTGACCAATTCCTGCAACATCCGAACCATTATTATTATCAAAATTATAATGATCATTTGATATCGTCTTCCCATACTTACTGCTGAGATAGTTCTCAACAATAATTCTTTCGGCATCATTCAATTCTTTTGAAAAAGCAATAACCTCATAAACCGTCCCATCAAAATCATATATGTTTTCTGGATCGTTATCAGCCCCAGACGAAAACCCTCCAATTATTGATCCAAGACTTGATGTATTTAACGCAGCTGCAGACTGTGTTACTAAAGTTGTTTGCTCAGTTCCGTCCGTATAAAATCTGGTATCTGTCACATTTGAACCTACTCCAGATTGTACTGAGAAAATAGTAGGATCCGAAGTACTGGTTGTATAATTCATTACTTTATT